>JAUXIK010000053.1 GCA_030620995.1 Candidatus Aegiribacteria sp. | reverse complement strand
GATTGAGATGAATATTGAAGTCAAAAGGAATCAATATTCATTGCTGGCTAGTCAAGCGGTTCAAATGCCTGTGATTCTGTACCTTCTAATCAGCGTCAGACAATAATCCCGGCCGCTGTTTCAGTCGATGGCTGCTTGCATGAAAACTAAAAGTTGTATGTACTCTGGTCGAAATATGGAGTCACTAATTCCGAAATAGGTCTGAAGATGGAAACAGTACCTCGATTTCTCAAAGCACCAGACACCAGCTTCATCTGTCTCTTTTTCTCGCCTGCAGTATACATCATCCGGGGTGGATGCCCCGGCGATGAGTGCTTCCTATTCTGTTATACCATGAAAGGTATTCGTTCAGCTGAGCCTTTCTCCTGCCTTAAAGCCGGCGGGCAACCTCTGCGATTGAGTGAACAGCGTAAAGGGGCAGGTTGATAAGCCATTCCTCCTCACGGTAACCGGAAAGGGATGTGCGAAAAGCTTTCTTCGGGGCGTAGCGTTTATAGTAGCTCCTCAAACTTTTCGACTGCAGGCTCTCTGATGCTTTTACCTCCAGTGGCAGCACCATTCCATTAATCTGCATTACGAAATCCACCTCGGCGCTGGATCGGTCCGCACTCCAGTAGAAAGGTTTTATCCCGGTGTGGGAGATAAGCTGCTGCAGAACAAACTGTTCTGTCAACGCGCCTTTGAACTCTTCAAAGAGTTTATTACCCAGCATGAAGAGCGAAGATTAATATTCCCGGCCCCCTAACGTGAATGTCGCAGGGACTGACCTCGATTCAGTGAGAAGAAACTGCTGAAAAAAGGGATTAACCATGATCGAGCCAGGCACAGTGCGTATAACGGGCACGGCCCGTGGTACAACAGCGGAGCCTCGCACATGAATATGGCTTTTCCCAAACGATTCTTTAACAGCATGGGCTTATATTTGCTGCTTGAAGAGATGATTACTCGAAATGCAACTTAGGAAGCGCCGAATACGGAACCGTACTTTCGATGCTATGGGAGGCAGCGGGAGCGATCCTTCCGTTTACCCGATTTTTGGATCTCTCTGTGTCTTTCAGGAACAAGATCGGTGACTCTACCGCTATCACTTCCCGCAGACCAAGTCGATTCATTATTGGCTCACTACTAGCTCAGTACCGGCTCACTACAGGCTCAAGCCATGTTACTTATTTCGTACTTCTGTTTGGGTACAGAACCCCGTGGACTGATAAGGCCCTCTTCTACAAGTTTTTGCAGAATCCTCAACCATCCTCGCTAGCAGGGCATCCAGAATGTCGGAGTCCAGAGCATTCGCGTTTCGCGATGTCCCGGGAAAGGCGTCCAACTGCACACGAGCCTGGGATAGAGATGTACCGGGTTTCCGTTCAAAGGGGGAGGTAGATAGGCGGTTTAGCCTGGATTGCTCAATCTGGGCGCTTCTTGGCTCTACGGCGAAGGTGGTTTCGATGTGTTCTCGAAGCCGCTTGCCCACTACTTCCAACAACTTTTCTTCGGATTGAAATCGGCTGTAAGTGTGCTTTGCGTTCCGGATCCATATGAGGCCCGAAACAATGAGGAATGAAAAAAAAGGAGGCAATGCTTTCGGAGCCACCCTGAAGCAGCCCCTAAGCTGAGCCTCCACAACAATTATCAGTTGATACTCATTAGAAGTCAAGTGCATAGTAGGGTTCCACACGCTTCAAATCAGTGAACAGTACTAATATCAGAACTCATGATCTCGGGGAATTTGAATTGGGACAGATTCAGATATTCTTTTACTCCTCTGGTGCAATCATTTCATAAATCATGCGCACAAGAGAATTCTCCGAAACAATCAAACAAGCCTTCCACTGATGTCGTACACTTCCAAACGAACATCACACGCAATCGGTAAAGACGGAAAAAGCAAAACTGCTCGCGCCGGGGTTGGGAGAGACAACAAGGCCGGGCATCCCGGCCATGAAGATCTCACCCTCCTCAACACCCAGAGGCGTCCGGATTATAACAATACAGTAGTCAGGCTCCGGAACGGCAGCAACAGCCGTGCCGATAGCATCGCATTAGTCAAAGTACACAGCACTTGCCGACAGACCCTCATATTCCGGTTCGCCGTTTCACTTTCCTTCATAGGGAATTGACGCAACCTGTTCATCACTGTTAGTAATTCGATTGCTAGAGAAAGCCTGATTGAACTGAAAACTACGAAGGAGAAACAATGCGGAAGAATTCTCCCACGTTAGAACAATGGAAGAAGCTCTATGATCCTGATTCCGAAATGGTGCTTGGTTTTGAAACCCTCAGCGCTGTCCCTTCTATCAAGGATATGGAGCTTTCAGTTCCCGAACTCCTCCTGAGGAAACTGGTGGAAATCGAAGTTAAGCAAAAAAATTGTCAGTACATGAAGATGGAAAGCTGTATGAGATCCTGTATCAGCTGGGATATGAACACTTACCGGTGCGTGTGAAGGAAGAAACAGAACTTGCCGCTCTTGAAACAGCAAAGTACAGCCTGTTCGGTTTTCCGGGAAATGACAATCCGCAATACAGTATAAAAAGCAGCAACAGATGAAACAGGAGGATAATCAAATGCAGGATGACAGGAAACATGTGATAAAAGTCTCCCTGATGCACGACAAAACAGTTTACCGAAAAATCGCCATAAGAGGTGACCAGACCCTTAAAGATCTGCATGACGCCATATTCGACGCCTTTGACAGAGAAGAGGAGCATCTCTACTCCTTCTTCTTTCCGGATAAACCGACGAAGTCAAAAAGAACAATCACAGGATCCCTGGAATACTCCATCACGGGAATGACGGATGAATTCTTTGACGAAGAACGGAATGACGCTTCAGAGGCAACCATACAGTTTCTTAATCTCAGAATGAAGCAGAAATTCTATTATCTCTTCGACTGGGGAGACGAGTGGTGGCATGAACTGACTTATGAGGGCGTTAAGGACATCGGGAAAATAGATCTGCCCGAAGTCATAGAGAGAAAGGGAGAATCCCCACCTCAGTACCCCGACTATGATGAGTGAATTCTGAAGCGTACTGTTGAAGATTAACACCTGCTTTGGAGAAGTTTTCAGTCTGATTGAATCCCCGGATCGCGCTGCAGAATAATAAGACTGGCATCAGGACACCGGTATTCCATCGCTGGTCTATCCGGATCGCTTCAGCCGGGGGATTTCGTCGGGATCGACCAGTATTTTGATGGATCGGGCCTGTCCGGGGACACGACTGATGAGACCCTTCTCTTCCAGCTTCAGGATCATCTGGTGAATCGTCGGAGGCGTGGTCCCGAAGAACCGCTGCAAGTCTGCTTCCGCAGGCGCTCTTCCGTACATCACCATGTAGCTGTCGATGAAGGCCAGGTACTGGCCCTGCTTCTCTGTGAATTTATCTGACATTAATATCATCCCGTTTCCGACAGAAAAATGATTATGTAATTGTTACATATCTCAGTACCTGAATATGTGTACGAATCTCTCTGATACTATTAATCAGATTATGCTACAGTCAAGTTATTTGACGGTTAAATCCGTGAAATCCCGGCAGTAAACCTGCCGCCGGTATACTGAAACATTCAACATAAAACAGCAGATTAGCCGGGCAGAGGGAGAAGCCGTTTCAGTGCGAGATCAATAAGACGATCATCAAGGATTCGTTGCTTACGCTCAGCGGCTGACTTGGATTCAGGCCAGTGTCGAAGCCCCTGTCGTATGCCATCGATTGTCGTGGGATATTCATCCTTCTTTAACAGCCAGTCTACGGTGGCAAGCAGCTCAAGCCCGAGAGGTGATTGAAAACCATCAATTATTTCACACGCATTCTGAAGAGCTTTGCGATATGGAGCACATTCCTGCCCATCCAAATACTGCTGCAGGTACTCTTTCTTACTGTCATCAAACTGGATGGTGTCTGTAGGCCCTGCATCAGCCAATAGTTTCCTGCAGTGCAGATAGCTGCCATCAAGGGAATCCAGCAGATGGACAAGCCTGTTTGCATAAGGGCCGTACATGTTGGCTGTAAATTGTAAATTAAGAAGGTTATTCAGCCTCTCGGATTCAATGCTACGCTCTAAAAACCAGGCCAGTTTCTGTATTTCAAGAAGAGAGCAATCCATGCCCAAAATAGAATACTTGCGGATCATTTCAGTAATAAGAGCCCTGGCCGGCGTTAGTTTTTCGACTCCATTGTGCTTTGAAACATTCTGGTATTTCGATGTAGGCTCGTATACAATGATGTTAACATCAGGCAGATTCCCAAGAGCCTTCTCAATTTCCGGTTTCACTTGAGACCATTGTAGACCACCATTGCCACAGCCCAGGGGGGGGATGGCAATAGATCGGACATTGTGTTCCTGAATAAAACTGAGCATGTCAGCGAGACCGTCGACAATCCATTTCAGATCAGTTTTGTTCTTCCAGTGGTTCTTCGTCGGGAAATTAACGATCCACCTGGGACCAATGAGTCCATCCGGCTCTGTAATAAACATTTCCCCTACCCGCACTTTTTTTCTTTTGCATGCAGCACTGTACAACCTGTAATTATCCGGGAAAGCTTCCTTGAACATCAACGCAATACCTTTGCCCATTATGCCAACGGTATTGACCGTATTAACCAGAGCCTCAACTTGTGCTTCAAGCAGATTACCACGGGTAAAACTGATCATTGAAAGTACCAACCCTGTCTGGAATAAATTGACAAATTCAAAGCCCGTTCCTCAACCATTCTCATAAGTAAATTTTCCTCTTTGGGAGTATAACACACAAGCCCCAGAAAAGCTTCAACCGGAATATGCTTAAAAACAAGAGCTTCGGCCTGATAGCGTTCGAACTTTGACGGATCGTTCAAATCCCTGGTAAAATCTTTTTGCTGCCATAATTGCCATGGGAGATCCTTCAAGCTGCTAAGATCATTACCAAACTGAGCAGCTTCAAGATATGCATGTCTGTCGGAGACTACATACGGTACATCAATTTTTTCCAGTTGATGAAGACATGATGTGAAAATCACAATCTGTTCATTGGGTAGCCTCTCAACC
Organism: Candidatus Aegiribacteria sp.; assembly: GCA_030620995.1. GTDB lineage: Bacteria > Fermentibacterota > Fermentibacteria > Fermentibacterales > JCC-6 > Aegiribacteria. Next base: position 12,502 of record JAUXIK010000053.1, on the reverse strand, counting down.
TCTCCAAATCCACAAGAGTACCTCCCGGTTGGATTGGGACTGCTCGACTCCCCCTTATAACAATCAAATCCTTATTTCCGATTACTCTGTAATCAGGGGCTTGAATCTCAGAAGTCCTGCAATGCATACCGTTATCCAGTATCCATGGTACATTGTCAATATGTACAATACGGAAAATAAGAACTCTTTCAGGATTCAGTTTTTTATACAACATCTTCTTCTCCATACGCGCGTATTTTCGATGGGCTCCGTCCTTCAATATGGTGTATGTTTTCAATCACGCCGTTTGTCAAGCAGAATATTGCTGAGATTTTCTGGTTAACGGTCATAATCCTCGCCCCTATATTCCTGGCATAAATACAAGAACAACATTGCTTTTACTATCTCAATCAACTAGTTTGTGCTGTAAACAAAGGAGGTTTCCCATGGGTACCATAGTTTTTCTGATTCTTCGCTTTGTGTTCGGGTTCAATTGCGTAGGAGATTCTCAAGCAATAGCTACTATTGTATCTATTGATTCAATCGCTTTTATTCTCTTCCTGATCTGGAGGAAAAAATAGAGGCTCCGTCCGTCGTCATAGCGTCCGTATTACCTCATAAGTATCAGGTTGTGTGACTGCGCGAAACAGAGAAACATCACAATTCAATTCTTAATTCCGATCTTCGAATCTATCCAGGCTCAACGCGTAAACCCAGATTGTATCAGAATACGGCGCGACCTGACTGAGTAGTTCTCCCAATGGATACGTATTAGTTAGCTCTGTATCACAGTTGCAGTACGAATGTATCAATACCCAGAACAGCAGCGACAAGGATAAGACTGTTGATAAGGCCAATCACGGACTTCTTAAGCTTCTCCCTCGATGTTGGCGGCTTGATCCTTTCGGGATCTGACAGATCCATGTATACGAGGTAAGCCCCGAGCAGTACAGCAATAACAAATGGTACGAATGGTGATTTTAAAGCTAACGTGTTCGGAAGAAGTACCTGGAGCAGCTTCCAAAGGCTGGCAATTACGACGGAAGCTACAGGAAAGGTAGCAAGCGATGCTTGAGTTACAAAGACATTCTGTCTGCTTCTGTCCAGAGTCAATTTCATCTCCGGCAGACAATCTGGCTGGACGTTAATCAGCCAATCCCACATCCTTACCTCAGATTTCGCCGTAATCGCTTTAAGAGCCTCTCGTGTATACTCCTTGACAGCTTCGGGCTTTGGATTATATTAGTTCCCAATATGGGAACACATATGAACAATAGAAGGCAGTTGCTTAATCCCCGGAAAGGGTGAGAGTGCGTGTACTAAATGTCAAGGTACTCGAAAAGTACATGGACAAAAATGCACAATGCCAGTCCTCCCTACAGGCTTGGCTTGCTGAGGCTCGCTCAGCGAAATGGGAGAGACCTAATGATGTTAAGGATAGGTACCCGAGTGCGAGCATCCTCTCCGAGAACCGTGTCATCTTCAACATCAAGGGCAATGCGTACAGATTGATGTGCAGGGTTGCATATCAGTCCGGAATCGTAGTAGTTAAACAAATTGGTACACATGCTGAATACAACAATTGGAAACTATAGGAGGTGGATTGTTGAAAGTTATTCGTGATGAGAAGTCTTGCTCTGAGGTTCTCGTTCGCGTCGATGAACTCGCCGCGCTCGATCCCGATCCTACATCTCCCGAAGGTGAGGAGCTAACGATTCTCGCCATTCTCATAGAGGACTATGAACGGCGTACCTATATCATTGAGAATCCCACACCGCTTGAAGCAATCAAATTTCGAATGGATCAGGCCGGTCTTTGTCAGCGTGATCTAATCCCATTTATTGGAAGCAAGAGCAAAACCTCGGAGGTATTGTCTGGAAGACGTCCGTTGTCACTTCCTATGATTCGTGCCTTATCCGAGAATCTTGATATACCCGCTGAGGTGCTGATTCAAGAGGAGGAGCATTTGGGTGAACAGCCACTGGACATTACTAAGTTTCCCCAAAAGGAGATTGAGCGACGGGGCTGGTTCTCTCGCGTCTCTGCAGAAAACCTTGGAAGTACGATTGTCTCAATTCTTAATTCATTCGGTAGTGGAGAACTACTTCTTGCTGCCCGTATGTCTGCTCATGTCCGCTCCGGTCGTATGATGGATAACTACTCCTTACTTGCGTGGGCGGCATGGACGGTATTTAAGGCTAAATCTAATCCACCTGCGGGGACCTTCGATTCAGCGGTGATTGATAGAGCGTTCCTGACTTCAATAACTAAGCTGAGTCCCAGCGATTCTGGACCTCTAGAAGCGCGTGACTACCTATCGAAAGCGGGGATATCGCTCGTAGTAGCGAAGCACCTTCCAAGAACATATCTCGACGGTGCTTTAATCCTTGGCACATTCCCCGTGGTTGCTTTGACCCTTCGACATGATCGAATTGATAGCTTCTGGTTTACACTTCTACACGAGCTTGCTCATCTTCTTCAGGTCTGCAGCTCGGGTGAATCCTGTTCATATTTTGATGACTTGGACGTAGATTCAAATGAGGACGTTGAGCGTGAAGCGGATAGAATTGCGCGGGAGACACTCATACCTGATTCTGCATGGGCTTCAAGTCCGGCCAGCAAGCTTAGATCTCCGGAAGCTGCACAGCATTTGGCCAGACAGCTTGGAATTAATCCTGCCATTGTAGCAGGTAGAATCCGCCATGACTCTGGTGATTACCGGAAGCTAAGTCGCATGGTGGGTCAGGGACAGGTTCGCAAGCTCTTCGATACGATAGTATCAAGGTGACAGGGATGAGTACCGAAGTCTACGCTCCATTGTTTTGCTGCAAGCGGGCCGAGCGTTTGGCGATGCGAGATCTATATCCGAATGACGCAGACAGGATTCTGCCAATTGCTGAGGTCGTTCCTTTCGCTGTGCAGAACGATAAGCTGTCGAAGCTGCCCCGACAGCTTCAAGATGCATGGGCGGGACGCCGGATGATTGTAGACGGTTCATCGCCCGAGTTACGGAACACTAACCAAGCTCGGGATGTGTACTCGACTCTCACACAGCAGGCTTCAAACATCAGGGTTCACCGAGTTTTTCAAGTTCCTCTTTTTGTTCTGTGTATGTTTTATTGATTGCATTCACAAACTCTCGAATCGGATTATGCTTAGCCCACCAGTTTGGGGAATCAGAATCAAACTCGCTTCCTAATTCCTTTGCAAGTTCATTAAGTCTGTTGTCGTCACCGTTGCCAAGGATTTTAACATGTCGTAGTTGTCACGCTCATGGTCTTTCTTTTGTGCTTTTCGCTCGTCGTCCGGCTTCCGTCAACCTGTATTTTTGTGTGGGGCTCTTGGGAGCATGGGGCTGTGTCATCTCGATAAACTTGGCTTCAAGTGTTGGCTCAAGATAGCGGTGAATGAAGTTTACACGGTCCTTGAGATTTAGAGCTTCCATAAGTTCAGCCCGTGTCAACTCACCTTCTAGGACTTCAAGGAGGAGCTTCACTTGCTGGGTTACTTGTGGGGTTACTTGTGGGGCATAAAAAGTAAGAGTTACGCCAGTTTTCTCGTCAGAAGTCCAGGTTGGCTCTGGCAAATTGCGTTCCCGGCATGTCTTCAAAATCATAACGCTACCCCGGCCTAGCTTTTCCATGAGGCCCTGCAAGAAAAGTACATGGGCAAGATCTGGGTTACGTAACACGGAGATATGTCCCATTTTCAGACTGTCGGGTGTGATGCCAACGGGCAGAGAACCAGAATTCCATATCTGGAGATATGAAGGATAGATATTTACCGCAATGCCTCCGGAGTAATCAGCATAATTCCTGTGCGCGAAAGCGTTGACAAGCCCCTCTCGGATGGCTTCTGGAGGGTAAAGCGATTCGTCGCGTCTTCGGAGTTCGTTTCTGGTAAAGGTCGATAGCGTAGCAGTGTTGCGTGCAATGAAGTCGAATGCCTGCTCCAGAACGCGAACAAGCGGACCCTCTAAATTTTTTATGTCCCGAAAAGTGTCATCAGCCTTGTCGTGGATGAAAGAGGCCACTCGTACACGTACTTGTGGATGCCGAATGCAAGGATTCCGGGTAAAAAGGACATCCCCTCCGTTGGTCAATTGGCCATACTTCACTACGGCAAGATCCTCGAGTGCGGCAATCAAGTTATCTTCGTCGCGAAATGTATGGTGAGACCCTTTATGAATCTCCTTGATCGTCCGGTTGATCTCATCTATAAAAAGATCCTTCTCAAGATCAGCAGAAGAGAACCGGCGTTCCCACCGCTCCGGTTCCACTTGGCGACGAAGGACCATGTCCTTAATGGTACCGATGTCTGCTTTCCGTGTTTTATCGGCTTCCCGAACAAAGACTTCATTCCTGTAGGCATAAGGGATGTCTCTGCCAGAGGGAACTTCAATAACAGCAACAAGGTTACTGTTGATCTCCTGGACATCGACAGATACCAGGGCTTTAGGCGAAAGCTCAGTTTCCAATTGTGAACGTAATGCTGAGACTTCTTTCTCTGAGCTGATTCCCACGATTCTGCCTTTATCGTCTACCCCACAGATGACGTAGCCGCCGCCGGAATTAAGAAAACCGCATACTTGTCTACATACAATATCGGCCCGGCAAGTTTTCTTGAATTCTACGCTCTGGTTCTCGCCAAGCATGAGTAGTTCTCTAATATCGGTTGTTTTCATGTCTGGCTTTCTTTCGGCATCGTCATTTCACGAATCTTGTCAGGATGAGCGAAGTTTTCTTTAACAAACGCCTCAACTTCCTGATAGCGTGAAAACTGCGCTGCTGCGAATAGAAGAGCGTCTTCATCCGATTGAAACTTCTGCACCCAGTTACCCTGTCGGTCACGTAATGGCATTAGGTTATCCATCGCTTTTTCGTACGCATCAAATACTCGCAAATCACTCACGGAAGTTGCCTTGTGCTTGAGCTTAAGTCTATTTTGCCCTTGCTTACCACGATAGCCGAGATCGTCTAAGAATTTCCGAGCAAAGACAACGTGGTCGTGTGCCAGCAGCCACCGCGGTTTGTTTAGATTGATTGCTTTAAGGAGTTCCTGATGAGCAATGGATATCCCGTCACCCTCTTGACCGCTGCCGTATGCAGGGGGTAATCAGCCCTAGAAACAGATCACACTTCTCAACCGCCGTTAGGCAGTTATCAAAAGCGGACCTATTGGAGAAAACAGGAAGCGTGCCTTTATGCGACATCCATACTTCGTAACCGAAAACCGTCAACAGGGTATAGATGCGATCGAGCAGCTCTTCAATACCGTAAACGGTTGACGAGACCATGATCACGAGCTTTTCGTTTTTAGTCATTCTCTCTCCAGTAAAATCCGATCTTTCAAGAACTATAACATCTCAATCAGCGAAGTGGTGAACTATGTTCTTCCTTCTGTCAGTAACGAACTTTACCCTTTAACAGGGGACACAATAAGTGTTAGAAGCTTAGTGAGCCTTGCGATAAACACTCAATCTCCCGAATAGATGAGCTTAGCTTTATTTTTCTACTGATTTTGTTCAAGGACTCTTGATCGCATTTTGCTAACAAAATTTGTGCATCCTCCAGCTTAGACACCAAGAAAAATTCTTTATCAGGTGCAAAATAAACCAAGGTTTTTTTATTCTTCTTTAAAAGCTCCAATATATTGTTCAAAGAACCTGGACTCTTTCCATCCCAAAGAACGAAACCATAATCCGCTTCCGCAGCCATTTCTTTGTCCTTTTGAGTGTAGAAATCTCGCCCCTTGAGATTTTTGTCAACAAATACATGCTTTATGTTCCAATTACCAAGATTATTCCGGCACGAATTGCCGGAACAAAATACAATCACCTTTTGATAGTGAATTTCTGAAAAGTATTTCTGTAGAGCTTTATCCGCCCCATTGGCATCCCCTATAATTACAGAGAATTGCTGGTCTACAATTTTCCGTAGCCGATCCCGTATTACTTTGTTTAAGCGGCCTAGCTTTCTTGATCCAGAAACAAATACGGTCGTCATCTTTTGCTCCGAGTCTTTGTCATAGTTAAGACAAATACATCATTCACTTTGGCCTGCTGATATAAAATATCTGTTGCAACGGTCAGAGTTGAACCTGAACGATATAAGTCGTCAACCAAAAGAACATTCTTTCCTGCTAAGTCGTATTCATTTATTAAGACTATATATTTTTTTAACAGTTCTTTTCTTTCGTCGGGATCATCAACATTCTTTAACTCTGCACCCCCCGTTTGTTTTTCAAGAACATCTTCCAATACTGGCACATCAAGTCTTATCCCCAACTCTTGTGCAATTCCATATACAGGCTGAATTGTTCTGGACTTTTTAGTCGAAGGAATTGGAATTATTGCATCCATTGTTTCAAGACCTCTGTATTTTCCCTCGATAAGGTCAACGATCTTTCCAACAACAGAATTGTCTTCGCGATATTTTAGCTGGTAGACAAGTTCACCCATATCACTTCGGGTTGTATCCCAGTGATTATGTCCATACTCATTCACTCCCAAATAGACGCTAGAGAGAGTATGTACATCATACGCGGAACCATTTTTCCAGTTTCCTTTGAGTTCGATGGCCATATTTATTCTTCCTTACTTGCAACTTCTATACTATCATACATTAATATCGCTGCGGTATCTACCTTCCCGATAAGGATAATGAATCTCTGCATCTTTCTTACCCTGAACCCGAAGCAAACTGATGTGAAGAGCGAAAATTAATGTTTCCAGTTGATCGTGTGACAGCGTCATCCATTTCGGATAACTTGCCTCCACTGACTCGTAACACGGTCAAGGCAAGGTCTTACTATTCTTTGTCAATGATACCCAGCCGGTGGGTAGCAGCAATCGTCTCGATTGTTTTCGGCGCAACAATCGCTTCTGCTGCAAACTCACGCCACTTTCTTACCGCGGTATAGACCTGATGAAGGATGTTATCGGCCTTCCGTATACCGAATTGTTTAGCGACAGCAAAGAGGTCTTCCTTTGTGAACCCATCAGTCTTACCGTTTATCCGCATCTGATGACGACTGACCCAGGGACTGTCTTCGCGGTGGCTCCAGGTCATGTCGTAGGCGGGTGCGAGTCGCCATACGCCATTCGACCCCATCAGAAACTCAATATTGCGCGTGTGATCATCCTGATTCCGTGCAAGGATATTGAAGATCATCCGGCGGTACAATTCCTTCATTGCTGGATATCCCAGATTCAGTTGTTGGATCACGTTCAAAGCATCCTCATAGCTGTACTGGCCGGGTTTATTGTAGTCGAAGTGCATCATGGCACACAACGACTGGACGTGAATCTTCTTACCTGATTTCGTCCGGTCGAATCGGCGGGTCATGAAATGAGCACGCTCACCTTCCTCGTATAACCGACATTCTGTCATCTCAATGCCCGCCGCGATGACCATTTTAGAGTAAGCAAACTCTATGCGTCCGAATCCCGGTGAATCGCCCAGGAAGTCCTGACTGACCCCGTCAAATTTCAGTAGCCAGGGCTCGAATCCGTCCGGTGGAGCAACCTGGCCCGATCGCACTTCTCCCGTCCTGGGATTCCAGGCAATCACGGCCTTAGCCCGCGCTCCGGCTGCGGAGGTGCCTACGAGGATGATCATCTTCAAGGCATCCGCTTTATTACGGTCGAGGTTTACAATAAGTTTTTTGCGCTGTCGGAGTACTTCTCCTGCAATGCGTGTCAGTTCATCGATTTCGATGTGCATAGATTTCCTGACCTGGGGTCCTCGAGCTGGCTTGAATTCCAGCGCTCCCATACCGCGGGTACTCATGTAGCAGAGCCGTTCTACAGGGTTGAAGTCCGCTTTGTCCCGCCCCTGCTGAGCCAGCCACACATCAATGAGGGTATTCCCGAATCGATCGGGCAGAGCGTCCGCCAGCAGCCCCGGAAGGCCGAGAAATGTGTCACGATTCAGGGCTGGATATGAGTAGATGCGTTGTGCGTCGAGTGGCATCATCAGCGGTGCGACTTCGAGACCACGTCGGACGAAATCAGGTTTGTACTGAAAACTGGCGAAACCTTGTTCCTTGTTCCATGCTGCCACTCCGATATCTTGTCCCCAGAGTCGTACAGTGCAAGTCAACACCTTGCGCGGCACCGCCATCGTCAGATGTCCTTTTCATTATAGGAATCATCCACCCCGCTGTGCTTTCCCGATGCCCGCTGCCGTTCGCGGTCCTGCAAGCGGGCAAGTTGCAGAGGGCTGACCCCCGGATCGGGAAGGAACGCGTTCAGCTGATCGAGGACTCCCAGTGAACGCAGCACTCTCAGCCATCCATCAAGCAAACACGTTTCACCCTGTTCGATCTTCTGGACCACGCTACGGGCAACACCGGCCTTTTCTGCAAGATCCTTCTGAGTCACATTAAGATTCAGACGGTGCCGTCGCACACGTTCGCCAAGTTCTTTCAACACGGCCGCATCACCCATGGAAGAGAAACTCATAATGTCTGTCCTCTCAATCATAAATTCTGACAGGTACTCTAATGACTGTTTTTATATGCCTAAGAAGATATTACATACCGCTTGCTAATGCAAGCATAGACTGGAAGATTGTTTCATTATGACCGCGAACGCAGTCATAACGTGTTAATAGATTAAGATGATCAAGTTCTAATCTTCTGTGTCCTTTATAACCTGTACCTCAATACAATAAAATTCTGATTTTAGACAGCTCTTATGTTATTTCATTGTTCTGAATAATCAGCTGACTACTTTCTTTCTAATGCAGCCTTTATCCTCCAGGGTAAGCAACCAGGGAATTTTTCTACGTTGAAGATGCGGATGAAGCTGGCTTTGCTATGTTGTTTTCAAAACAGAACGGTCATTTTCCTCGAACTATACGCCTCGTTCGTTCTGAAACAATTCGTTCTTTTCATCATTCCAGTCAAACAGCTTCATATTCTTATTGTATCACAATATACGCGCTTTATCAACTACAGCCACAATTTCCGGACAGATAAGCTGATTCAGTATAGCAGGTGATCAAGCCGAAGAAGACCTGAGAAGTAAGGCTTGACATACGAACACGCTCAATTCATATATAGATTATGATATAGAAAATGATATAGAACTCTGAACCTTTAGAAAGGAATTGTAACATGTTATCAATAACTCTCATAACCTGCATGCTGTACGCAATGCCGGTTACTGACTCACACGAAGGGCTCTCACCGGAAATGTGCAGTTTTGCGAGCGGTCCGATAGACTCTTTCCCCGTTAATTACATTTATCCTTCGGGAATGGATTTCGACAGTGAAAATGGATGGATCTGGCAGGTAGCGGGAGGTTTCAATTCATCTACCACTCCCGGCTGGATCTACACAGTGGATCCTTCAGATGGAAGCACCACTCTGCGCTTCTTCATGCGGGACTATGTTACCACCGCATATTACGCTCACGGCTGTCATTATGATGAGACGAATAACTACCTCTATGTTACCACTGATGCCCCCCTGTATGAAGATGGCAGCGAGATCATATGTTTCGATGTAACTAATCCCGAATCGCCTGTTCTGGTGGATATGTGGGTCATGAACATCAAACCCAACATGTCAATCACCTACAAGGATCCATATTTCTATGTCAGCACTGCCGGTATTTACGGCGAAGAGATCCGCGCATACACACTGAACTCCGGCGGCACCTTCACCCTTGAGGACTCCTGGACAGGTTTTACATTCCTTATAGGAGGCCTCTACTACGATGAGGCACTGAACGTCTTTTACTCCTATTCGGGTTATTGTCCTTCGGATATGTTCTATATCCTTGACGGGAACAACCCGTCAAATGTGCTTCAATGGTGGGAATGCACAAATCCGACGTTCAATTTAGGCGGCGGATGTCTGACAAAGGATGCTGACGGATATATCTGGAGGCCGGATGAGTTTCATTCGCGGAATCTGAAGTTCGCGGACGAGTACGCTCCCCAGGCTCTGGAACAGGCCACCTGGAGCAGCATCAAGGCCAGCTTCTGATATAGCTTCGTACTCATAGAAGGGCAATCTCTGATCAGAAAGGATATAGAATGAAAACAGTAATACTGTTTCTTATGGTTTCTGCAGCGGTATCCTTTTCCGCTGAAAGGGTTGTCCTCTGGGAGTACTTCACCCAGACCGGTTGAATCATGTGTTACAACAGCTGGTCAGCTGTCAAGAATGCTCTCAATCCCTTCGTAGAGTCGGGAGATCTTGCACCCCTCTACCTGTTCCATGACGGTCCCGCGGCAAATTCCTTCAATTCAGAAAGATTCAATTTTTATGTAGTAACCGGCACTCCCGTGGTGAAGATAGACGGATTATCTTCAGGCACCTCTCCGTCATCGTACTCTGCGGCAATCAACAACAGGCTTGCGGTACCATCATATATCGATTTCGACATCAATTACGTCGGTAATTCCTCAGGAGGTACGGCTTACATCAGTATCACAGCCGAACAGGAGCCTGCTGAAACCTGTCCCATCAAAGTCTGGTCCGTGATTCTTGAAGATCACGAAACAGCGAACTCAGGCTGGGGCGGATACAGCGGGCAGGAGATGATGTGGATACCGGTAGCGTATCCCCTGGGTGTTCAGGGAAGGATTCTGGATTTTACGGGTCCCTATCCTCAGACCATCAGTGTAGCCGGAGACTATGTGCTGAATCCAGGAGCGCATCCATTCGACAACCTGAATGTAGCCACTTTCGTTCAGTATTCTTCGGGAACAAGGGAAGTTCTCAACTCAAACTTCATGGACCTTCCCGATACTGCAACGGGTGTATACGGCGATGAAACCGCTTCTTCACCCACCGCGGTATTAACAGCAGTTCCAAACCCATGCAATGGAAATCTCTCAATCAGCTGCCTGCTTCCCGACGGGGAAACGGGAACAGTCCGGGTGTTTGATATAACGGGAAGGGTTGTTGAGAGTTTTCCCGCAGGGGGAACTGTAAACACACTGATCGAGGAGAGCGGAATATATTTTGTACAGCTTGCCACCGGCAGCGGTGAGATAATAAAGCGCCGGCTGACAGTAATCCGCTGTTCCGGGAACTGATACAGGGATAATGGTTATTTCGGAATACTGTTACTCTTTAGATTTCTACATATTATGCATTGGCCGGATAACTTTGAATCAGACAGGAGCATTTTGAAAGATCAAACCAGAGGTTTCGCCAGGCATGCGGAGAATGCGCTTTATGAGTTACGCACTGTAACCATGGCGATTCTCTCATCAATTCCAGGTGGAAACCTGACCGGAACCAGCCTCAGTAAAAAGCTTCAGATCGATAAAACTCTTGCCTGGAAGATTATGAAATTCATCGAGAGCAGTGATATTCTGATAGGTTCCCAATATATACCCGGTGAATCATCCTATAGGAACTTTATTACAAAAGCTGAGAAGAGCGGAGCCAACAGGGAATATGTAGAACGAGCCGGAACAGCCTACAAAGGGTTTCTCAGGCTTATGCAGAAGTACACGGGTGACCGGGCATCCCTTGATCTTATGCTCATGGGTATATCGGAAGAAGGATGCCAGAAGGCTTTTCAGGAACAGAAAAAGAGCAATTTCCTTTCACAGCGCTTTCTGAACGGGATCAGCGCTTCAGTTCATTTTTCTGTTCATATACACCCGAAAACTGATGACAGTGGTTTTATGAAAGCTGTAGATGTCAGCGGATTCACCAACCTGCTCAGATTCAGAAAATCTCCCTGCCGTATGTACAGCGCTCTTAGAACTCTCGAGGAGCCCGGTGAGGCCGATGTAACTTTCATCAGGAAACCCTTAGCTATAGAATCTGCCGGCAAATACACTATTCCTTTTTTTCCTGAATACTGCACCTGCTTGATGCCCCAGCCTCAGGATACGGATGTTGTTCCGGGTCTGGATGATCTGCTCCCTGATGACATTGCCGATATTGATAATCAGATCAATGTGGTTACTGCTGATATAATCCAGTTCAAAGGAATGGATTCTTCTGAGGTCTCAGATGATGTAAATCAGTATTACGCGATGATGTCATCGAGATTTCCCAGTGAAGTTCTGCTGTTTGATCTCTTCCTGCACAGAGACATGAACTTTACGAAGCCTGAAGTTAAAGTATACAATGACCTTGAAGAGATAAAGGATATTCCGACCAGAGCCAACAGACCAGATGAATACAGGTTCCCCTTTGATGAAAAGATAACTCATATGGGAAGAGGCGCTTTCTGTTCTCAAATCAGAGAAGCCGCATGGTATTCGGAAATGATCATGGATACGTTCAAAAAACTGGGCGAGAATGATGAGGAGTACGATCTTTATAGGGTAAGAATACCCTACCCCTATATTCCCGGCACTATTCTGCTGTCCTTCAGTTCTTCTGCGACTTAATCAGTTTCAATCAGCCCAGCTTCCGCATCTGTGAGCAGTTTTTCAAAGCCCTGTATTCATTCCTGGTTATAAATATGGAACAACCTTGCTTTTACTGTCTCAATCAACTAGTTTGTCTTATAAACAAAGGAGGTTTCCCATGGGCACCATAG
>JAUXIK010000115.1 GCA_030620995.1 Candidatus Aegiribacteria sp. | reverse complement strand
AGACCGCTTGGCCTCCGACTTCCATGGAAGAGTTTGTTCTGGCATCAGTAAGCCTAAAGAATGCGCAATGGCCGGATGAATTGCAGGTAACTCTGCCTGGAGTACTTGGAACTACGGTGTCTTTCTGTTTTGACGGTCCGGTCAGATGGGTAATAGGAGGAAGGGGCACCAATATCTACACAGAGGACTGCCCTTTCGAGCTGATTATTGATCTCGGAGGAAACGATTTCTACGGCGGCGGAATCGGTGGAGCAGTGGGACCTGCCGGAAAGAGAATCTCCGTTGTAGTTGATTTGGAAGGTGATGATACCTACAAGAGTGAATCTCCTGTCAGCCAGGGATGCGGTCTGATGGGACTCGGAGGTGTTTTAGACCTTGAGGGCTGTGATGTCTACAGAGCAGGAGATTTTTCACAGGGCGCCGGTCTGATGGGTTACGGTTTTCTGATAGACCTGGAGGGAGATGATTTTTTCACCGGGGGTACGTTCAGCCAGGGAGCCGGATGCCTGGGATACGGTATTCTGTTCGATGGATCTGGAAATGACTTCAGACGGGTAGATATGTTTGGTCAGGGATTCGGAGGTCCGGGTGGTAAAGGCGTGCTGGTGGACATGAGCGGCAGCGATTGCCTCCTCGCCGGTTTCAGATACTCTCACGAACCCCTGCTTCCTGACGACAACCAGTCCATGTCACAGGGGTTCGCAATGGGCCTCCGGCCACTGATAGCAGGGGGAATAGGACTTCTTGCGGACTTCGGTTCAGGGAACGACACCTACAGGGTGGAAGTATTCGGGCAGGGAAGCTCCTACTTTTATAGCCTGGGACTGCTATACGATGAAGAGGGGCAGGATTCCTACTCGGCCGCTCAGTACAGCCAGGGATCGGGAATTCACCTGTCTTCAGGATGTCTGTGGGACGGAGACGGGGATGACAGCTATTTCTCCAGGAACGGGCCTGCGCAGGGCAGCGCCCATGACCTTTCGACAGGATTTCTCATAGATGGCGGAGGTAACGACTGGTACTGTTCCGATGGAGGACAGTCTCTTTCCCTTACGAATTCAGCAACTGTCTTTATTGATTTTTCCGGTAACGACACTTACTGCGTCAGGGGAGGAGGCCAGGGAGAGGCTCGCTGGGCAAGAGGTTCTTCGGGTGTGGGCGTTTTTCTTGATCTTGCTGATCATGACGTTTATTCGGGAACAGGAGCTGATTCCACCGGATGGATGGTAAATGAGTACGGAACAGGAGTTGATCTGGCCCGTGTTACACCCGAGGGTTCAGATCCTCAAGATCCTGTTGGAAATCCGGAATCGCTTGATCTCGATTCTCTTTTTTCTGTCGCTTCGGAATGGGGAGTGGGACCCAATAGAGACAGGGTGATTGCCCACAGAGAGGAGCTTGCTTCAAGGGGAGAAGAAGCCGTTCAATACGTTATTGAAAACCACATTGGAACTCTCAGCGGTCTGGAAAGCCGCGCCATGGAGAAAGTTTTCAAGGAAAATGTTGACGCTTCCATGGAACAACTGCTTGATCTTCTGGGTAGAGTAGACAGCATTCCCCGGAGGAACGCGGGCAATCTGATCTATTTTCTGGGAAAGACTGAAGATGAAAGAGCAAGGTTGCCGCTGGAGCAGTTGCTGGATGAGGAAGACAGCACGTTCGTTAAGCTGAGAACAGGAACAATCAAGGCGCTTGGAGAGATAGGCAGCACCGAATCGATATTGATTATATCACAATTTGCGGCGGATTCGTCCGGCAGGGTCAGAAGGGAAACGGCTGTATCTCTCGGGAAGATATGCGATCCCGGGGCAATAGAGATTCTGGAGGAGCTGGCCCTGGACGGCAGCCTCGACATAAGATCAGCAGCGGAGAAAGCGCTGGATATGATAGAAGAAAAGTTATCCTCAATGGAGGAAGAAAATGAAGAGATCACGGAATGATCCTGCGATTTGACACCTTGCTTGAACAGGTTTATTTTGCTAATGTAGGCTTATTGACAGAAACATAAACTGAAACAGAGAGGAAAATCCATGAAAAAACTTGGACTTTTAGTACTTGTTGCCGGAATCATACTGATGGCCGGCTGTGCTGGTGACGATCCTTCAGGACCTACAGGCGATCTGCCTAACGTGTCTAACGTAGCTATCGGGTCAGCATCCGCAGGAAAAACGGTGGTTCTCACCTGGGACGCAATAACCGGTACGGATATTGATGGTTACAAGGTCTATTTCAAGACCGATGGTGAAGGTACCGGCAATGAAATCGCTGACGTTACTACAAATACTTATACACACGATGCAAGCAGCGCGGGAACCTACGTTGTAAAGGCATACAAGGGTGATAACTACTCAGCAGGCGACTCCAATGTTGCAACCACGATGCCTTACTTCATTAATGCTGATTACACAATCTGGAACAATCACGCTCCAGACACAACTCACTCGGGAATTCAGTTCGGTTCTACAGCAGCAACAACCGGAAGTGCCACGGGAACTTTCGATCAGGATCTTTACTGTTATAACGGAGGAGATAACTGCTACACATGGATGTACTCCGGAGACTACGGTACATTCGGTAACGGCAGCCACACGGATATGTATAATCGCGCCAACGCCAGTTATGCATACCCTGATGATAGTTATGCATGGAATAACGGTAAGATAGAAGTAGTTGGAGATGTTTTCTTTGCTAAGCTTTCCAATGGTTATTACATCAAGATATACATCAAAGCCCTTCCTCACTTCCCGGGTGGATCTGACAACGCATGGGGAATCACTCTGTACTACGATTACCAGCCTATTCAGGGTCTTTACCTGTTCTCCACGGACTCCAACTAGAGCGGGATAGCATCGCAAAAGGAATGGCGGGGCCGCGGAGCCCCGCCTTTTCAATAGAGAGAGACTGCTGACCGTTGAAAGCTGAATGAGAGGCTTATGAAAACGTCTTTGCTCATATGTGTGATTCTTCTCCTGGTTTCCTGCAGTGATCCATGGGGGCCTGGTATTGCCATTACGGTTACTTCGCCGCCGGCAGGGGGCGCACAGGCTGACAACAGCTACATAGTGAACTGGATTCTTGATGTTCGGGGATACTCTCATGCCGGTATCGATCTTTTCGTGGATACCGATCTTGATCCGAAGAGCGGCCTTATTCAGATAGCGGAATCATTATCCGTTGAATCAACCGGTTTCCTGTGGGACTGCTCCCTCTTTCCGGAAGATGATTATTATGTGAGAGCTTTCCTTTACGAGGGAAGCAGTTCGGTATACGATTACAGCGAGGGAACTGTGACTGTTTCTCATGACTAGAGATATCGTCAGGATATACGAATATCAGGAACTGGATTTCTGAATCCACAGAGAAAGGTTAACAAATATGATACAGATACTTCTTACGAGTCTGGTGTTTTCGGTATTCCCGGTTTCTACCTCTATTTGTCAGGGGCAGCTGCCTTCGATCGTGCAGAATGAAGATACTCTTATTACGGAAACATCTTCACCTGTCTTCATTCAGACAGCTTCCATTTCCGATATAGAAAATCTTTCCGGCGGCAGCTTCGGAGCTGCT
The DNA here is from genome assembly GCA_030620995.1 of Candidatus Aegiribacteria sp. Taxonomy (GTDB): domain Bacteria; phylum Fermentibacterota; class Fermentibacteria; order Fermentibacterales; family JCC-6; genus Aegiribacteria. Next base: position 1,044 of record JAUXIK010000115.1, on the reverse strand, counting down.
ATTATCGATCTGAATACCGGAAATGTTCTCGCCTCGTCCGGCAGTGGAACTTTTCCTGTTGACGACCCTGATATTTTCATGCTTGCATATGCTGTTGAACTGATGCTTGAAGAAAAACTGGATCCTGATACCTTAGTCGGCCGCAACATAACGATCACCGATGAATTCTGGCGGGCATTCCGTGATTGCCGTGAATCCGCCGCGAGAGCGATGTGGGCTGTTGGACTTGAAAGCGTTTCCTCCTGGGTTGCCTCAAAGGGAATGAATGATACGGAGCTGCACGACATACAGCTTGAATGGGAAGGAGCTCCTGCCACCGATCCATCCTTGAGTTCACTGGAGGATGTAACGCAGGCTCTTCGAATAATTCATTCAGGCATGGATATCCCCGCTGTTCCGGAGATCATGGAAGACCCGGACATGGGCGAAGGACAGGCGTCATCAGTTGGACAGGGCTGGGATCTGTACGGATGGGTGGATTCAGGTCAGGATCATAAGACTTTCATCCTAATAGCGATAGCTCCCGACGGCAGGGAGAGGGGGCTTGTGCTTCTCAGCAAAGACCTCTGCTGTGAGGGTAAGGGCGAACTTGCCATGAGGCTGCTCTGGCAGGTTTCATTGGGGTTGTAGACCTTGCCAAAAGACTGATAATAGTGTAAAATACCAATTAGTTACTACTGAGTGGGTGGAATTGGCCACCTGTTCTGAGGAGGAGGAGAGTAATGAAAAAGGTATTCCTGTTGTTCTGTCTTCTTGCTTTCGCCAGCACGGCCTTTGCTGGATTCTCGCTTGGATATAAACCGGTTGATATTCCCGCTATGGTTATAGGTGAAAGCAATGTATATTTTACTAACGTAAATCTACTTCGGGTCGGCTTTGCGGCATCCCCTGAATTCAGGATTGAATTCCTTGCCGGATATGACAAGGCAAACTTTGAATGGGAAGATGAAGGCGTATCGACTGAAGCCAATCAAACTGTATACGTTATTGGCGCTTCAGGATTCTACGTAATCGCCAACCCTGCCAATACTGTTTTCAGCATAG
>JAUXIK010000079.1 GCA_030620995.1 Candidatus Aegiribacteria sp. | reverse complement strand
ATCATTCAGAGGAATGTTTCCCTCAGTGAAGTGTTCTCCGTCCATTTCCACACTGATGACACCGCTTGAAACTCCCTCAGGATTCTCCACATGTATTTGATATACGGAAGATTCGTAGCGAATCGTTGCAGAGAACTCGCCCCAGCATTCGGGTATGCATGGATCGATTATCAGTCTGTCACCCTTTCGGGTGATTCCAAGTATCGCTTCAATACCCAGGCGGTAGAACCAGCCTGCGGCACCCGTGTACCATGTCCAACCTCCCCTTCCCCTGTTCGGAGGTGTGCTGTAGATGTCCGCCGCAACCGCGTATGGTTCCACCCTGTACTTTTTCATCTTCAGCGAAGTGTCGCTGTGGTAGACAGGATTCATGAGTCGGAAAAGGGTTTCAGCGGTGTTCCCCTTACCTAATTTGGCAAAGGCCCAGGCCACCCATACAGCTGCATGTGTGTACTGACCGCCGTTCTCCCTTATACCGGGCAGATAACCTTTTATATAGCCCGGATCTCTTTCTGTTTTATCGAATGGCGGTGTGAAGAGGAGAATGAGCTGGTCCTCAATATCCACCAGCATTTCCAGGACTGAGTTCATCGCCTTCTCCACTCTGCCAGGCTCCCCGGCACCTGAAAGAACAGCCCAGGACTGCGCGATCGAGTCGATACGGCACTCTATGTTCTCTTTCGATCCAAGAACAGAGCCATCATCGTAAAATGCGCGAATATACCAGTCGCCATCCCAGGTATTTGCTTCCAGTGCCTTTCTGAGCCTCTCCGACTGGTTGAGATAGTTTTTCGCTTTGTTTGTGTCTCCCATCAGTTCGCAGACGGGAGCAAACCTTTTCAACGTATCAAGGAGGAACCATCCGAGCCAGACGCTTTCACCTCTGCCTTCGATACCGACACGATTCATTCCGTCGTTCCAGTCGTGACTTCCGATCAGCGGAAGGCCATGCTCTCCTTTAGTCGATCCCTTCTTCATCGCGAGAAGACAGTGATCGTAGAGCGTAGCCTTCTTCCTGCTTTCACTGTAGACCGCGTAATGCTCGGTCTCTTCATCTTCAAGTGGAGGTCCCTCCAGAAAACTGACTGATTCGGAAAGAATCGACAGATCTCCGGTTTTATCAATGTAAACGGCAGTTGCGTAGGGAAGCCACAGAAGATCATCCGAGCACTTTGTTCGAATCCCTCTGGCGGACGGAGGATGCCACCAGTGGAGAACATCTCCTTCTCCGAATTGCCTGGATGCCGACTTCAGTATATGACTCCTGAATATTTCGGGTGCGGCATTGCTCAGCGCCATGACGTCCTGGAGCTGATCACGGAAACCGAAGGCTCCGCTCGACTGGTAAAGAGCTGTGCGGCCCCAGATCCTGCAGGAGAGTGTCTGATAGATCAGCCATCTGTTGAGCATGAGGTTCATTCCCGTATCGGGCGTCTTTATATGAACCTTCCCGAGCAGGTTGTCCCAGAAAGCTGTAACATCAGTCAGGACAGCGCCCTCCTGCGCTCTGATCATGTTCTGCTTTATGAGATCGAGAGCGTTCTCCCTGTCTTCGCCCTGTCCCAGGAGGAACGTGACCTCCTTTTCCTCGCCCGGTCCGATCCAGATCATGATCTGCATCGCAAGGCACGGGTCCTGCCCGCTGCTCACAGTACCTGAAAGCCCCACACGACCGAGAGCCGCGGGGCTGGAGTAGCTTCCCCGGCGTCCAAGGAACTCTGTCCTGTCAGTCGTAAGGCCGTTTGGTTCGCGGCTTGCGGCAAGGAAGAGAACTTTTTCCCTGAATTCCGAATTGTAGGTATTCCGGGCCATCAGAGCTTGACCTGCCGGGTTAAACTCAGGAACTATGTACTGCTGCATCTCGGATCTGGTCGTGCCCATGACAGGTTCGAGGTAGAATGTTACTGTGATTCTCCTGTTGCAGCTCCATAAGTTCACCAGTTTTAGGTTCACGACTTTTATGGGATCATTGAGTGAGACACAGGTGACAAGCCGCTGCTCCAGACCATGACTGTTGTGCCGGTAGGTTGTGTAACCTGCTCCGTGGGTAATGATGTAAGGTTCATTCTCCCGTATGGGAAGCGGAGTGGGAGACCAGAATGTACCTGTCTCCTCGTCTCTGAGATAGATGATCTCGCCGGGCATATCCGTTACTGGATCATTCCTCCATGGAGTAAGGCGGTTCACTCCGCTGTTTTCAGCCCAGGTGCATTCCATACCGGCCTCTGAAGCTGTGAAACCGAAAGAGGGATTGGCGATGACATTGATCCACGGAGCGGGTGTCCGGTTTTCGCCATCGAGATAGATGACATACTCTCTGCCTTCTGGAGAGAACCCTCCTGTACCGTTGTCGAAGAGGAGACCTTCCGGTCTTTCCAGCAGCTTTGTCTCTTCTACATCCGCAGGCGTCAGTGTGGGAACAAATCCAGGGAGCCTTACAGGTCTTCCGGCAAGTCGTTCCAGCTGTCTGTCGAGGGAGCCTGCCCTGGAATCGAGTGCGGCTCCGGCTACCGTTTGCAGCAGTATCCTTTCCCGCTCTTCCATCTGGTCCGCCCTCAGAAGGAATAATCCTCCCCGGCGGTTCATCCATTTCTCTCCTCCGGTGCGGGAGATAAGATCTTGAAGCTGGTCCTGGAGATCTTGCTCATAGGAACTTTCCTTCATGTTCAGAATCGCGAAATCTATCATAAGTCCTCTGCTCCGCCAGAATGCGTGCGCTCTGAGCAGATCATACACAAGAGTCGTGTCATCCTCTGTGTCCACAGTGACAAGAAGCAGAGGATAATCACCTGATATACCGAACTGCCACAGTTCCTGCTGTCCGAGTGTGTTGTTCCTGAGAATATCCGATCCGGAACGAAGAGCATGTCCCGGATAAACACGCACCGCAAGGAGAAGCTGCATCCGCTCCAGTTCCATGGATGTGAGATTCATTCTGGCCATTTCTCGCCTGCAGAAGGAGCCTGCCCTTGCAAAGGCTTCGTCAATAACGGAACGGCTTTTGTAGCGCTTTACAAGGTAGTTCGCAGCAGCCCGATCACTGGCTGTGGTGGTGACAAAGAAGAACCTGTCGCTTACGCGAGGAGCCAGTTCGATCTCGATGGCGGCGACCATGACAGGATCAAGCGTTGTTCCCGTCTTCCCTGTCGAAAAAGCCGCCTTCTGATCGCGCAGGAACTGTGGATTACGGGCAGAACCTCCCCTGCCCAGGAATCTCTCCCTGTCAACCTCACAGGATCTGTTTCCATCCGAACCTGTAACCATGTGGACAACGAATATCTCCTTCTCTTCGGCAGTACGCGGCCTGCGGCGAAAGAGAAGAGCGTTCTCTTCTGACAGGTATTCGCTCTCTATGAAAAGCCGGTTGAAGGAAGGATGGCTGATATCCGCGGCATGAGGAGCCAGTACAACCTCCGCATAGCTGCAGACAAGAAGCCTTCTTGTGCGATCACTGTTATTCGTGAGGTCTATTCTCCGTATTTCGGCATCGTCCTCCGGAGCAACCACAATCTCCATTCTTGAGAAGATGTCATTGTCCCACCTGAGAAATTCCACTTTGTGAGGGAAGAAGCGGATCTCGCATTTATCGGGCTGCTTTCCTGCAGGTTGCCTTCCCATTGACCACAGATCTCCTGTCTCCCGATCAGTCAGGTATACCCATGTTCCCCGGTTGTCCAGGGTTGTGTCACTCAGCCAGCGAGTGATGCCAATCTCTTTCCAGCGGCTGTAACCCCCGCCTGCTTCAGTAATGAGGACTCCGTAGCTGCCATTCGAGAGGTAATGAACCAGTGGAATCGGAAAATCAACAGGAACCAGCCATGGCTCAAGAGCAATCCCGCTTGTTGACAGTTTTATTACACCCGAAATATCAGGTCGGGGTTGCTCAAGGGGAGCCTCCACTGGAATCTGCTCATATAGCAACAGATTCACTATCTGTATTATAGGTTCGGATTGGAAGCGCCGAACCATGCAGTTGTTGTTGAGGAAATTGACGATGGAAAGAAGTATCATGCCCTGGTGGTGTGCCATGTATGTGAGAATCACTGCGCTTTCTCTACCCATCGCAAGCCGTTCAGTCGTAAAATCGATTGACTCATAGAAACCGTATCTGCCCAGCAGACCGCTGACCATAAGATCCTTTATATTGGATAGAACAGCGTTTGGTTCAATGGGAAGCGCGAGCAGGGAAGCATACGGAGATATCACGAGGTCCTCTTCCAGTCCCCGCTTGAAACCGAGACCCGGTACCCCGAAAGCCCTGTACTGGTAGTGCATACCGGCATCGAAACTGTAGTAGCTCGACTCGCTTATTCCCCATGGCACATTCCTGCTCCTGCTGTAGGTAATCTGGCGTTTTACAGCTGCACGACAGCTCTGCTCGAGAATACTGTTTTCATGGCTGCCAACAAGCAGGACGGGCATCAGGTATTCAAACATGGTGCCGCTCCAGGAGATCAGCGCCTTCATCCTCTCTATGACAGTAAGCGGTCTTGCGAGGTGCAGCCAGTGGCTCCTTGGGACATCACCCCTTCCAATCGCCACCAGACTTGCCAGTCGTGCTTCCGATGCAAGGAGATCATAGTAGTTCGGGTCAAGATGACCTGATTCGACGTTGTATCCGATATGAAAGATCTTTCTCCGCCTGCTGAACAGGAAACTGAAACCGAATCGTCTGAACTCTTTCTCCGCCGCGGCTGCCAGATCGTTGATCTTTTCAAGAATGTTCCCGGATTCTTTCAAACTCTCATCGATCAAATCCCCCAGTTTCAGACACCATTCTTTCGCATCTCTCGCAGATTCCGATGAGATTGGCTCATCTTTCAGGAGGGTTATCAGGGAGTTAAGCCGGAACCTGATCCTCGGGATGATGTTCCTTACCGTCTCCGGCGACGGACAGACAGGCAGAGAATCCATGAGGAAACGCCAGGCGTCTACAATGGCTCTTGCAGTGTCCACATGTCTGAAGATCTCAGGAGGATTACAGATATGAATCATCCAGGGAAAAAGCGTATTTATCTCTCTGAGCATGTTGCCAAGATGTCTTTTCATCTTGCCTGACCATATCCGTAACTCCTTCAGTCTGTAGATATCAACTGTCCCGGCACTCCTCCTTACAATCTCGACGAGCATAAGGTCAATCCCGGCCAGCTGTGTGTTGTAGATATCCATCAACAGCGTTACCCAGATTCGCGGATTATCAAGCGCTTCTATCACCGTTGTCCTAATTCCGGCAACACTTTCAAGAAGATCAGTTTCATCGAAGCTCTCCTCTCTCAGAATACCGGAAAAAATATCAAGTGTATCTATGAAACCTTCCCAGCGCCTTCTGCTCAAAATTGGAGTACGGCACGCCTCGAGGCACCCCTGTTTGAGGACAAGCAGGCATCCCGCAAGATTGCCGCTGTCAACTACCGAAACGTATCGGGGAGGCAGAGGATTGAGAGTGCGGGTGTCGTACCAGTTCAACAGGTGTCCTCTGTATCTCTCAAGCTGTTTCATCCCGTCAAGCGTATCCGAGAGACGCAGTGATAACTCGAGCATACCTATGTAACCTCTGTCGTAAGCCGCGAGAACGGAGAGAAGATAGAGACCGATGTTTGTAGGTGAAGTCCTGTGGGCTACTTTGGAAAGGGGTTCCTCCTGGAAGTGGTCAGGTGGAAGCCAGTGGTCCTCAGGACCGACATATGTCTCAAAGAAGTACCATGTACGCACGGCAAGCATGCGAAGACTCGCGTACTGTTCATCCTCGGGCGGTATTCTTGAAGCTGCCGGGGTTCTGCTGATAAGGTGCGCAATCTTGGGAGATATGAGCCATACTACCAGAAATGGCGCGGCAAATGGAAGACTACCTGGGTGGAGCAGAAAGAGAATTGCACAGATAACTGGTACAAAGATGATAACGGTATACATTCTCGCCCATACGAGCCCCACTTTCAGGTCTCTTCCGAACATTCTGACAGTGTGTGCCGCTGATCTCCACTGAAGCAGTCTCTTCCTGGTGACGGTGAGCCTGACAATTGTTGTGACTGTTGCATCAATCGTTATGGATGTCTCGTAAAGAAGGAAGACAAGCGCGAACAGCGATCGCAGCCAGCTTGCCTTTACCGGCTTTGTCACCTTCAGTGAGGATTTCCGTTTGAGCTTGCTGAAGAACTCGAAAATGGTATCTGTCAGCGGACACCTGAATTCAATCAGAAGAACTGTAAATGTCCAGAAAAGCGGTGAACCGGGCAGCCATAACCAGCCTGCTACGAGAAGGACGAGAAGAGCGGGACTGAGCAGACTCCTCCGCATGTTGTCGATAATCTTCCATTGATCCAGAAAAGAAAGGTCGTTTCGCCTTCTGCTTCCGGTTGCATCCGGAACAGTTGAGCGGAGCCATGGGAGAAGCTGCCAGTCTCCCCTTATCCATCGGTGGAGGCGGTTGGTCCATGCCAGATAATGCGGAGGATAGTCTTCATAGAGAACAATATCGGTAACAAGCCCTGCTCTTCCATGTATTCCTTCGAAAAGGTCATGGCTGAGAAGGGTATTCTCCGGAATTCTCCCCTCAAGACACCTGTCGAAGGCTTCAACATCGTAGATGCCTTTTCCGACATAGTTGCCTTCACCGAAAAGATCCTGATACACGTCGGAAACGGCATTTGAATACAGATCTATGCTGAAATCACCTGCGTAGGTTCTGATAAAGAACGATTCTGACCCTTTTGATGGACCTGTAAGAATCCTTGGCTGGAGAACAGTGTAACCGTTCATGAGCCTTCCGGTCTTCCGATCGAGAAGTGCCCTGTTGAGCGGATGCGCCATTGTGGAGACGAGCATTCTTCCGCAGTTCTGAGGAAGGGATGTATCTGCGTCAAGAGTGATTACATACCTGATATCAGGAAGAAATCTCAACTCACCGATGCGGACATCATATGAAGTTCCGCCTTTTCCGCGAAGCAGGCGGTTGAACTCCATAAGTTTCCCTCGCTTTCGCTCCCATCCCATCCAGCAGCTTTCACCTGGATTCCATTCCCTGCGGCGGTGAAACTGGTAAAAAGGATTTCCGGAACTGCGATGATATCTCCTGTTTAGTCTTTCTATCTCATTAGCAGCCAGTTCAAGCAATTCTCCATCTCCGGGCATCTGCTGCTTCGGAGCGTCAACAAAATCGGAAAGAATAGCGAAGGTGAGATTCCTGTCACTGTTTGCGAGATAATGCCGCTCCAGCTGCCTTATCATCGAGTGAATATCTCCAGGATCACTCAACAGTGTGGGTATGACCACCATAGTTCTGTACTCAGGAGGTATACCTCTGCTGAAATCCATCCGTGGAAGACGTCTTGGAATTGTATTGTGCATGAGGAAGGTGTTTACAAGGTCGACGCTCGCTGCCGACGCTGGAATCAGGCACAGGAGAAGAACAGATACCATCTGAAGAACCCCTGCACCTGAAATAAGCGCATACCCCAGCATGCACAGTAGGAAGATAAGAAAGATCAGCGCTATCGAGCCTGCGTATACTTCTGACGCGTGTTCCCGGAGTGTTCTCCTGAAGTCCATGAACACGGGTAGGGAGTAACCCAGTCGGTCTTCCAGCAGTTTACGCCCCTCCCGGGTATGCAGGAAGAAGCCGACATGCCGGGAACGCGGGTCATCGCCGGCTTCATTAGTCATATCGATCGCTTCCTGCGCAACCCTCAGCTCGTCGAGACCGGATTCGGATGCTATCTCCTCCACTGTCAACCTGTAACTGTTACGCGTTGGAAAATCCATTTCGGTGTAATCACCAGAGGGATCATGCCTTAGAATATCCTCTACCAGGCTTGTCTTCTCGAAATAATCCTTCCAGTCCTGTGTCGCGAACATCCTGAGGTTTTGTATACAGCCTGCTACAATGTCATTCTCATCCACTGTTTCTTCAGCTTCACCGATATCACAGATACCTTCGCAGGGCAGGCCGGTAATACTGGAGATCAGCCGGTAAAGCTTCTCAAGAATACCGAATCTAAGCATGGTCGGAATTGCCCAGAGTTCCCCCATCGTAAGTGGAGTAATCTTCTGGTAGTTCCGTACAAATCGAGTGATAAGCACCATATCAATCTGATTTTCAGAACACTGAATGATCTGCCATGCTATTGAGAATACCCTTGAAGGCTCAAGGTGAACGGGGGATTTGAGAACGGGAAGCTGCCTGTAATAACCACCGGGCATGTCTTCATACACCTGGCGGATAGCCTGCTGAATAATGTAGTAGTTATCCAGCACCCATTCAGCGGCATGGGAATGTTCCCCCTCTCCGCTCCTGAAGTACCTGTAGGCCGACTGCATGAGAATCTTGTACTTTCGGAGCCTTGAGGAAAGATTGAATGTTCTGTTACTGTTTCCGGATATAGTATGACTTTCCGCAAGTTCGCGTGTGGAAAGACCTGTTTCTTCAGAGGCCTTTCGCGCATCTACATGACCGCCTGACTGCATTCCCTACCCGGTTTCTTTGCTTCCTCTGATTAATGCCCTGGTCTCTCTCTTGCGGCACTCTCTGCTCTCGTACGCAACGACCTTTCGAAGGGGATGTCCTGCATTATCAGTAGAGGAGTTGCTCCATATGCTATGAAGTTCACGGCAACACTGCCGTATGGCCACTTCTCCACACCGTTGTATCCATGTGCACTGAGAACGACAAGATGAACATTCTCACTTTCCACCAGATCATCGAGAGTTGCGGCAGCATTGCTTCCAATATGAAGAAAGGTCTGAATTGATATTTCCGCGGAGGAGAGCTGGGAATCCAGCTGAGCAAGGTAATGTTCCGCCTCAGAGTAATTCCTCCCCATCAGTTTCTCAGCAAGATCTGTATCCTCCCTGGAGCGAGGCAGGTGCCTGGGCATCTCCGGTCTGCTGACAACGTGCGCAAGCAGAAGTCTGGCTCCCTGGTGCCTGGCCAGCCTTATAGCTATGGGAAGTGCGCTCTCTGCACGCTGTGAACAGTCCAGAGCAATGAGGATTTTCTTGTATGCAAGTTCTCCTCCACACCCCCCCGTAGTCTTATACGCTCTTATGATGAATGTAGAAATATAGGAGCGCAGTATGATCTTCTGAACGACACTGCTGACGTTCCAGCCGCTGAGTCCGCTTCTTCCATGACTGGAAAGGGTTATGAGATCCACATTATTGTGATGAGCATAGTCGATCACTCCCTCAGGCGCGTGTCCCTCCACAATCACGTTACATACATCAGGGACGGAATCCTCAAGACAGGCAGTTACTCTGTCAAGGTAGGTCTGAGCCTCGGTCTTCATGATATGCCAGTCGAGGGGATTAATCGTGTGGTTCAGATCAGGAGAGGGGGAACGCTCAAGAACATGCATCAAAGTTATCCTGGCGCCAAGGGCCTCGGCAACAATTCTGGCGTGAGGGATTACGCATTCGGCAAGGGCAGAGCCGTCAAGGGGAACAAGGATATGATTGAACATGGCAATCTCCTCTTTATTGCCTGTTTCTTTCTACACGAAAATACGATTCAACTTATTTATATAAATCAGCATAAGACATATATGATGCCAGGTCAACCTGAGTTCTTCGGTAATGAGATATTCGCATCAGGATTCTCAAATTTAATAAATCATCTGATTGCTGCTCTGTATCAGTTTTCAGGTTGAAAAGCATCTGATCGGCAATACACGAAAAATATTCTGGATTGCCGGGACGCGTAACGATTTTCATCCACGGATACTGAGAAAAGTGAAACAGGATTGGGGAATGCACTCGAATCCTCAAAAGCCTGATACCATCCAGTCATATGTTCGATCATATCGCGAGTACCTGTGAAATGATCAATATTCGCAATACATGTGATGTTCTGCATATAGAGGTACTTTTCCAGGCCCTG
>JAUXIK010000024.1 GCA_030620995.1 Candidatus Aegiribacteria sp. | reverse complement strand
GCAAAGGACGCTGGAATCAGCCTGCCGGAGGAGAATACTGCTTTATCCGCAGATCTTCTAGACGGTGAGTATGAAAGGGAGCTTATGCGGTTGCTGGAACTTGTTCCTTCCAGAACAGCTGCGGCTGCAGAAGCCTGCGAACCGCACAGGCTTACGGAGATCCTTGCCGATCTGGCTACAGGTTTTCACAGGTTTTATCAGCATGTCAGGATAGTGGATTCAGGAAATCCTGATGCTTCTTCAGCAAGGTTAACGCTTTGCGAAGCATGCAGGCGCAGTATAAGCGGTCTGCTTGAGATACTTGGGATAGACGCCCCGGAAAGAATGTAAAAACTCAATTCTACGGACAGGATAGGTTTATATCATGGCACTTCTTGTAGTTGGTTCTGTTGCTCTGGATACAGTTACAACACCCGCAGGCAAGGTGGAGGAAACACTTGGCGGTTCCGCGGTCTATTTTTCACTTGGAGCGTCCTGTTTTGATGTTATCAGGATTGTGGGAGTTGTTGGACCTGATTTTCCTATGTCAGAAAAAAGATTTCTTGCAGAACGGAGGATTGATGTCAGGGGTCTCGTCACCGGACAGGGTCCCACTTTCCGGTGGGAGGGTGTATATGGTCCTGATTTTGGTGATGCGAGAACAATCAGGACAGAACTCGGAGTATTCGCCAGCTTTGAGCCGAAACTTCCGGAGAATTATGTGAATACTCCATATATCTTCCTTGCGAATATAGACCCGGTGCTTCAGCTTGATGTTCTCGATCAGGTTCACAATCCCAGTTGGATCGCTGTGGACACCATGAATCTCTGGATTGATCAGCAGAGAGACAATGTCCTGAAAGTCTTCAGAAAAGTAAATATTGTTTTTGTAAATGCTTCGGAAGCAAAACAGATCTCCGGGAAAAGAAATCTTTTCGATGCCGCGGAATTCATTCTGAAGTCCGGTCCGAGGTATGTCGTTATAAAAATGGGTGCCGCCGGAGCGATGATTTTCGGTGGAGACAAACCTTTCATTCTGCCGGCTTACACTCTTGATAAGGTAATTGATCCTACCGGCGCGGGTGATACATTCGCTTCGGGAATGCTTGGATACCTCGCGGGGAGTGACAGTGATCTTAATTTTGACAGTATGAAAAAGGGGCTGGCATACGGATCAGTCAATGCAAGTTACGCGGTCAGCGGTTTCGGCGTTGAACAACTCAGGGAAATTACTCGTGATAAGATTGATTCGAGAATGGACTATTACTTATCTACAAACCAGCTTGGAGCATGGAAAATATGACACAGATCAATTACCGCGACAGTGGTGTTGATATTAAGGAGGGCGAGAAAGCTGTTGCCCTGATGAAGGAGAGTGTAAGAAATACATTCACAAAAGAAGTGCTTTCCGATCTGGGCCACTTCGGGGGACTTTTTCAGGCTGATTTCCCCGATACGGAGAATCCTGTACTGGTCGCAAGTACCGATGGTGTAGGCACAAAACTGAAAGTTGCCTCCATGACCTCAAAATATGACACCGTAGGTCAGGATCTGGTTAATCACTGTGTCAATGATATTCTGGTTCAGGGAGCCAGGCCTCTCTTTTTCATGGACTACATCGCGTGCGGAAAACTGGAAGCGTCCGTGATTGCTTCCATCGTTTCCGGGCTTGCCATTGCGTGCAGGGAGAACGGATGCGCGCTTCTGGGCGGCGAAACCGCTGAAATGCCCGGATTCTACAGTGAAGGCGATTATGATGTTGCAGGGACAATTATCGGGCTTGTGGACAAAAGAATGATTATTGATGGTTCGGCCATCCGCCCCGGTATGACCATCATTGGTCTTCCATCAAACGGGCTGCATACGAACGGTTATTCTCTTGCCAGGAAGGTTCTGTTCGAGATTTCGAAAATGTCTACTGATGACAGACCTGCACTGCTGGAAGGGATTACGATCGGAGAAGCTCTTCTTGCGGTTCATAAAAGTTATTTGAATGTGATGAAGCCCCTGCTGAAGGAGCGCCTGATACAGGGAATCGCTCATATTACCGGTGGAGGAATACCCGGAAATCTTTCGAGAATCCTGCCTGAAGGAAGCGGCGCGATAATAGATGATACGTGGGAGATTCCAGGGATTTTCAAACTCATCCGCGAGTGCGGGAATATAGATAAGGTTGAAATGCGCAAAGCCTTCAATATGGGTGCGGGAATGTTGATTGTTGTCAAAAAGAGCGATTCAGACAGAACTCTGGATATCCTTCAGGAATCAGGAGAGTTACCATTTCTGGCCGGAGAGATAACTTCTCAAGAAGGAATTTCGTTCAAATCCTGAGAGTTGAGGAGCGTAATGTATAAAGGATTGACAGAAGAACTGGCTCGGAAAACGGATTCGAGGATACTGCTTGCGATCATTGACGGTGTCGGAGATGTTTCAAACGCTGAGCTTGGCGGCAGGACGCCTCTTGAAGCAGCGGAAACTCCCCAGCTTGACAGACTTGCGTCTGAGAGCGCACTTGGCCTGCATATTCCGGTGTCCCCCGGAATCACACCCGGAAGCGGTCCGGCACATCTTGCTCTCTTCGGGTACGATCCTGTTACTTTCAATGTGGGACGGGGAGTCCTTGCAGCGCTCGGAATGGAATTTGACCTGGAATATGGGGATCTTGTGGCCAGGATCAATTTTTGTACGGTAGACGATGATGGCGTAATAACCGACAGAAGAGCAGGGAGAATATCCACTGAAAAATGTACTGAACTTATCAGTCTAATATCAGATATTGAGATCAACGATGTCGAGACGTTTGTTTTTCCCGTTAAACAGCACAGGGCGTGTGTGGTGTTCCGGGGAGAAGGTCTTGATGATAATATTGAGGATACTGATCCCGGGCTCACAGGGAAAAAACCTGTCAATGTTACTGGTCCAGGAAAGTCTGCACGAGTTGTAAGAGAATTCATCATGGAAGCCGGGAGAATCCTGCACAGAAGACATCCTGCCAATTTTATCATTCTGCGGGGTTTCTCCATTTATAAGGAATTCCCATCCATGAGAGACCGCTTCAGACTTTCTCCAGCAGTCGCGGCGCTTTATCCGATGTACAAGGGTGTAGCGAGATTCGTAGGTATGGATGTTCAAATATGTGAACCCGAGGATCTGGATGGTCAGGCAAGAGCTGTTAAGAGCGCGCTTGAAAGCGGACATGATTTCGTCTTCCTTCATCACAAACCGGCGGACAGTGCCGGAGAAGACGGAAACGTGCCTGCGAAAATCAAGGCTATCGAAGAGTTCGACAGACACTTACCCTCTTTCCTGAAGCTGGGTTTTGATGTTGTATGTATTACTGGTGATCACAGCACACCATGTTCCATGAAACTGCACAGCTGGCACCCTGTTCCGGTGCTTATCAACGGTGGTCCTCAGAGAATCGGGTACAGTAAGGCTTTTTCAGAAAGAGAAGCTCTCTCAGGCGCTTTGGGATCGTTCAGAGCAATGGATCTCATGCCGCTCCTTCTGGCTTCAGCCGGGAAACTGGCAAAATTCGGTGCATGATTTTCCGGTGAACCACAGTTCCGATGCTCTGGTCGCGCTGTCCGGCGGAGTTGATTCCTCCTTTGCTTTGAGCCTTGCAATCGGGCGGTACAGAAATGTCAGGGCAGGATATGTTGATACTGACGGCAGAGGTATTCCTGTTTCCGTAGAAGAAGTAGCTGATTTCCTTGGTGTACAGCTGGTCAGGCTGGACGCATCGGAGCAATTCAAGACCGATGTGATTGACTGGTCGCAGGACATGCTTTCAAAAGGGTTTACGCCCAATCCCTGCGCAAGATGTAATGCCAGAATCAAGCTGGGAATGCTGTACGAAATATTGGAACCTTCTGAAGTTCTTGTAACAGGTCACTATTCGCGAAAGCAGGGGGATCTTGTCAGGCGGGGATCGGACAATTCAAAGGATCAGAGTTATTTCCTTTCGATGGTGGACAGCAGGATAATCTCCAGATGTGTTTTTCCGCTTGGTAATATGACAAAAGAACAGGTTCGATCAGAAGCTGCTGCCGGAAAACTGTCCTTCAGAAAAGATGAAAGCATGGATCTATGCTTTGAGCTGCTGGCTGACAGAGGAAAACCGGGTGAGATTCTGAATACTTCCGGAGAGGTTATCGGCACTCATCAGAGCGTAGAGAGCTATACTGTCGGGCAGAGAAAAGGCTTCGGTGCTTTTGGTAGAAGGATGTATGTGGTGTCGACTGATCCTGTCTCCGGAACTGTCACAGTTGGTGATCGAGAGGATCTTCTTTCATCAGGCTGTACCGTTGGAAGTATGAACTGGTTCAGAAAACCTTCCGAGTCCTGTATTGAAGCGAAAGTTCAGACCAGGCACCGCAGAAGAACTGCGGCTGCTGAACTCGAAATTCTGAATGATTCTATCCATGTGAGATTCAAAGAACCTGTGGAAGCTGTTGCGCCGGGGCAGGTGTGTGCTGTATATCTCAATACTGCTGTTATTGGTGGAGGAATTATCACTGCTGCGGAACGACTGGAACGGAAGCTTTAATGGAAGAATCTGTCATCCGCGAAATCTACAAACTGAAAACCGAAAGAAATGCGGTAATCCTTGCTCACAGTTATCAGCCTCCTGAGATACAGGATATAGCGGATCATGTAGATGATTCCCTGCAGCTGAGCAGGATAGCGGCATCCGCCGATGCTTCAGTCATTGTTTTCTGCGGAGTCAGATTCATGGCTGAAACCGCTCATATCCTTGCGCCTGACAAGACTGTACTGCTTCCTGAACCGAAAGCTGGATGCCCCCTCGCTGACTGTATAGATGTTCCTTCGCTTCGATCAATTCAGGCAGCGTTTCCGAACTCCCTTACGGTACTTTATGTCAACTCTCCTGCTGAGGTGAAGGCTGAAAGTTATGCCTGCTGCACATCGGCAAATGCGTTTGAAGTAGTTGAAAGCGTGCCGTCTGACAGTGTGATATTTGCTCCCGACAGGAATCTTGGAATGTTCATATCCCGCAGATCGGACAAAGAGATTCATGTCTGGAACGGTGCCTGCAGAACCCATGCGCTCGCGGATATTCAGGATATTAAAAAGCATATTGAAGAGTGGCCCGATGCCGAACTGCTGGTCCACCCGGAAACATCACCTGAAATCTGGGAGCTTGCAGATGCCATACTTGGAACAGGCGGAATGATTCGTCATATCGGCAGTTCCCGGGCGACCAGGTTCATTATAGGAACGGAAGAGGGGATGGTTTACAAGCTTAAGACCCTCTACCCTGACAGGAAATTCATTGCAGCAGGCAAAATATACTGTCCGAATATGAAGGTTACTACACTCCCGAAAATACTTGATTCTCTCAGAAATCTTGAGCCTGTAGTCCTTCTTGATCCGGCAATCAGAGAAAAAGCATATGCTGCCGTTGCCAGAATGACGGAGATCACAGGATGAGAAAACCTGTTATTGGTATTACATTGAACTGGTACAGGAATGATCAGCAGAAGGTTGAAGTATACGGTAAGTGGCTTTTCGGTTTGAACCAGACATATGCTGAACTGGTGGCCGGAACGGGTGCTCTGCCTGTTGGAATCATACCGGCTGGAAATGAATACAGGGATATTCTGGAAACAGTAGATATGCTGCTGCTCACAGGAGGCGGTGATCCTGACCCTGAACTGTACGGTCAGCGAAATGAAGGATCAAAAAACTGCAATCGGGAGAGACCCGCCTGGGAGATGGATCTTTATACATCAGCGAGAATCATGAGGAAACCCGTTTTTGGTATCTGCCTTGGAATGCAGCTAATAGGAATAGCGGAAGGCGTTCCGCTTATTCAGGACATTCCCACTCAGATAGAAGGAGCGCTGGATCATCATGGAAAACCACAATCACCTGAGAAGCATTCTGTTAGAATCATGAATAATACTATCCTTCATGAAATACTCGGATCCGAAGCTGAAGTAAGCTCTTTTCATCACCAGGGTATTTCGCGGATACCGGACGACTTCCGGTTAGCCGCACAGTCATCAGATAATATTATTGAAGCGATTGAATCGGATGATGGTGATGTTGTGGCTGTGCAGTGGCATCCCGAGAGGGATTTCACAGGACCGCTTATTCTGAACGCGATGCTTTCACGCCTGACAGTTGGTGATTGAAAGGTGCTCTATCTCTCGAAACCCGAATATCTCAGAAGAATATGGGGCAGCCTTCAAAAGGATGGGTCTGAAACCCCTGTTGGTGAGATATGGTGGCTTTTTCATGAGAAGGATCATTCTTCAGATCTTTCCGATCCTGTTTCCGGTACTGTAACATCAGTTGATACTCTCGTATCATCGGGGAACCTTCCGGGAAAGACTGTATACCCGATCCTTCTGAAAACACTTCATACAGCAGACCGTTTGTCCGTGCAGGTCCATCCCGGCAGGGATGAAGGCAGTCTCTTCAAGGAGGAGACCTGGATAGTCCTGCAAGCAGAAGCAGGTGCATGGATGATGGGTGGAATAAATAGTGACAGGCACTGTTTTCTGGAATCCATCCGGCTGGGAAGAGCGGAGGAAGTACTGAACAGGATTAACCTTGAAACCGGTGATATTTATCATATTCCTCCGGGAACCGTTCACTCGCTCGGACCTGGTCTGGAGATTCTTGAGGTTCAAAGCAGCTGCAATATCACATACAGGCTATACGACTGGGGACGAACGGGAACTGACGGAAAACCCCGGCAGCTTCATCTGGAAAAGGGAACAGAAATAATTGACTGGAGTTCAGATGGAAGACCTGTTCCAGTCGGAAAGCATGGAGTGATCGACAATCGTGCGCTTGATATCTGTAATTACAGTATTCAGTATTACAGGGGACAATCAAAAGTAGATCCTCCAGGTGGAAGTCTCTTCTTTCTGGTATCCGGAAGTCTGCATATTCAGAAGATTGAAATTCATTCTCCTGCCTGCCTGATCGCGGACACGAACGGAGGAGTCTTCAGACTGGAAGGTTCAGGATATATCGTGGAACCCGGAGGAAAATAATGAAATCGTCATTCTATGGAGTAATTATGGCAGGTGGCAGAGGTACAAGGTTCTGGCCGCTGTCCACCAGGGAAATGCCGAAACAGTTTCTGAGGCTTACCGGCTGCAAGACAATGCTCCAGGAAACAGCTTCCAGATTCGAGGGATTTTGCGACCACACACGGATTATGGTTGTTACCGGGATCGATCACAGGGAAACAGTTCTCGAACAGCTTCCATGCATGGACCAGAAGAACCTTCTGCTTGAGCCATCAGGCAGGAACACAGCAGCATGCATAGGCTGGGCTGCCCGGACCCTTTTCAACAGGGGAGAGGGTTCCGCGATCATGGCTGTAGTTCCTTCAGATCATGTCGTGGATAACCCTGAAGGCTTCAGAGAAACTCTCTCCATCGCTGCCGGGCCTGCCATGGATGGAATGCTGGTTACAGTAGGTATCCCTCCGGACCATCCCTCCACAGGATACGGATACCTTGAGCAGGGGGAAAAGATCGGAAAAGATATTTATAGAGTTTCAGCTTTCAGGGAGAAGCCTGATCCGGATACTGCAAAGGAATATGTTTCAAGCAATAGATTTTTCTGGAACGCCGGAATGTTCATCTGGAGAGCGGATGTAATCCTTAACGAGATTTCCCAGCACCTTCCTGAACTTGCGGAAGGGCTTGAAAAGCTCGATTCCGACACGGAGCCGGATCTGTCCCTTTACGATTCACTCCCCTCGATTTCCATCGATTACGGTGTTATGGAAAAAGCCGGGAATGTAGTTATGGTTCCGGCGAAATTTGGATGGAACGATATAGGTGATTGGCCAACCGCCCGAAAATGTGATGTTGGAAGAGGCGAAGTGATTTCAGTAGACAGTGAAAACACAACTGTCTGGAACGAGGGAAAACTTACAGTCCTCATGGGTCTGAAGAACATTTCAGTTGTGGAAACCGATTCGGTGACTCTGGTAATGAGCGACGAGTACTCCCAGAAACTCAAGGATGTGGTGGCAAAGCTGGAAAAGGAAAGACCCGATCTGGTCTGAGATTTGCGGGTTAAGGGCTTACTCTTCTGGGGCTCTCCGCCTGGATTCTCACAATTGAGCCGACCTTGAGCCAATAGTAAGTCCAGCTCGCAGTTATCTGACCCATCCTCACGCATCCATGCGAGCGCTTTGTTCCGAGTGTATTGGTTCCACTCTGGAAGGTTTGATGAAGCCCGATCTGACCTGAGGGATGAATGCAGAGCCAGTAGGGCATTCTTACACCATATGAACTGGAAACAGGTGCGCGTCTTCTGTATAACACTTCAAAGGTACCTGTAGGAGTATCGTATCCTGCCCTGCCTGTAGATACAAGAGCAAGATTCGATTCTCTTCCATTTTCCAGAAACACTATGGTTTGATGGTTTATCAATATTACAGCTTCCCTGATAACGGTGTCATCAATAGTCGCAGAAGTAAAAGATGGACCACCTGAAACCGCCAGTAAACTGAAAAATGTTCGAAACAATCCTGTTATAGAAACCAAATGAAATTCCTCTCGATCATAGTAAACTGAATGTTGCGTATATTGATGTCAATATTGACTTCCGGAACTTGTATTACCAGATTTAACATTCGCAATTTCAAGTATGATAGCTGGAAAACATCTGAAACGGAGGCTCCCCATTGAGTAAATGGATAAGTAATCGATATGTGATCGTTACCGCGATTACACTTCTCATGACACTTGCTGCCTGTTCTTCACCGGCGGTAACCGGCATGAAGGTTCACATGCAGAATCAGGAATATGAAGATATAATTCATCTTGCGGACAGTGTTATTGCCAGAGGTGACTCACTCAACGCTGAAATATGGTTCTGGAGAGGTCGAGCACAGATCAGCATGAACCGGTGGGCTGATGCCTCAGAATCATTCGAGAAAACCTGGGAACTTGATACTGAAGGCAAGCTTGATATTTCAGAGTATTGGTTTGCTTTCTTCAACGCTGCAGCTTCCGTTATGAATGAAGAAGACATCGATTCAGCAGTTGAACTTCTGCAGACAGGCGCTGAAATCAATCCTGAAAGACCTGATTTTGATCTTATGATGGGAGATATCAATCTCAATATATACAGTGACCATGCTGCGGCACTTGAGTCTTTCCAGATCGCTTCCCAGAAAGCAATGGCTCTTATTCCAGTCATGGAACTGGAGATTTCGGAAATATCTGATCCTTATATGGCCGATTACTATTCTCAGAATCTCGACCAGATCATAACTATTTGTATACAGGCTCTATACAATTCTGGAAGTGTCCTCAGCATTATGTCCTTGAATGCTCCTGAAGAAGATATTCCTGGTCTTCTTGAGCAGGCAAAAGCTGCATATATCAAAGCACTCGAAATTGATCCTACCAATGTTGATGTACTTGAGGCGATAGCTGATACATATCTGCTTGAAGGCGATTTCGAATCCGCAATTGGTATTTATGATGAAGCTTTTATTCAGATTGACCTGGGAGTATCCGAAGGCTGGCTTGATCCGGAAGAGGCCGACGACATCAAGGCGAATATGATGATCTCGAAAGGATACGCTTATATCGAAATGGAAGATTTCGATCAGGCAATCAACGAGCTTAACGCTGCTCAGGATCTTATTGGAGATGATTTTGTAGTGCTTTCCACACTTGCTCATGCTCATTTCGTTATGGAGAATTATGACGAAGCTCTTTCGATGCTTGATTCTGCGATAATGATAGAGGGTCTGTCGAATGATGCAATGGGAAATGCTTACTATATAAAGTTTGCCTGCTACAGCAGGAAAGAAATGGATGAGGAAGCTGCTGAAGCTCTTGAAACAGCGCTCGAATTCCAGCCTGATAATGCCCGTTACTGGGAACTTCTGGCAAGCACCTACAGCAGACTCGGTCGGAGGAATGACGCCATTAATGCAATGCAACAAGCACAGGATTATGGCATAGAATAGCTTAATGCAGCTGTTTTTGGGGGAGGGATGATTCCCTTCCCCTTTTTTTTGTTAAAACCTGGAGATCTCCATGAGCAGCTGATCTTTCTTTACTGTATCGCCTTTTGAGACGTGTATTTTGCTGACGATCCCACTGATTCCAGGGCAGATCTCATTGTGCATTTTCATTGCTTCAAGAAGCAGCAACACATCTCCAGGTTTAACTGTATCTCCTTCAGATGCAAGAATATCAACAATTGATCCCGGAATGAAAGCCCTGACTTCCGAAAGATCAGGCATTCCCTTAAACGCTTTCAGCGATCCTTCCGGGATTTCCGTTAAGTATTCCGTACCGTCGATATTAAGCTTATTGAATTTGCTTTCCATAATTCCCCTCTCCTCTACAGAGGGATATTGCCATGCTTATGGCCTATTTCAAAGGAATCCGCAACTGATAAAGCTTTAATAAATGTATCTCTGGTCATGCTTGATTTTATGATGATATCAATGTAGCCTTTCTTCGCGGCAACGTAGGGATTGGAAAATTTCTCTTCGTATTCATTCACTTTTTCCTGCCTGAAGGCATCAGGGTCGTCGGCCTCCGCGATTTCCCTGCGGTAAATTATGTTAGCGGCTCCTTCAGGACCCATGACAGCTATTTCTCCGGAAGGCCAGGAAGCTACAAATGTTGCTCCGAGATGCCTGCTGCACATGGCTATGTAAGCGCCGCCATAGGCCTTTCTCATTATCAGGGTCATTTTTGGAACCGTAGCCTCACTGTAGGCGTAGAGCAGCTTTGCTCCATGTCTGATAACACCGGCATGCTCCTGATCTGTTCCAGGGAGATATCCAGGAGTATCAACCATTGTAAGCAGCGGGATATTGAAAGAATCACAGAACCTGATGAATCTTGCCGCTTTGTCGGAAGCGTTAACATCGAGAACTCCGGCAAGAACTCTTGGCTGGTTGGCAATAATACCGATCGATTTTCCGTCAAGCCTTGCGAATCCTACAACGATATTCCTGGCCCACCGTTCGTGGACCTCGAGGAAGTCCGAAGCGTCAACTATTCCCCGGATGAGATCTTTGACGCAGTATGCTTCTTTTCTGTCGTCAGGAATAACATCATCTCCAAGCGGATTAACGGGGGGGACTGCTCTGTAAACAGGAGGTTTCTCATTCGAGCTGGCTGGAAGGAATGACAGCAGTTTCTTCAGAGTACTGAAAGCTTCCGCTTCACTTTCCGCGTAGAAATGCGCATTACCTGTAACAGAAGTCTGGGTAGCAGCACCGCCAAGTTCCTCCTGCGTAACTTCCTCTCCAAGGACTGTTTTTATCACCTGAGGGCCTGTAATGAACATGTTCGATATTTTATTGACCACGAAAACAAAATCGGTAAGAGCCGGCGAATACACCGCTCCTCCGGCACAGGGTCCGAGTATTACGGAAATCTGAGGTATGATTCCACTCATACGAGTATTCCGATAGAAGATTTCACCGTATCCGCAAAGGGATTCCACTCCCTCCTGAATTCTTGCGCCACCAGAATCATTGATTCCGATAAGTGGTATGTGAGCCTCCCCTGCAGCATCCATCACTTTTGTGATTTTCTTGGCGTGGGCTTTGCCAAGGGATCCTCCGGCCACTGTGAAATCCTGTGCGAAGACAGCAACAGATCTGTTACTGACTTTCCCGAATCCTGTAATAACGCCATCTCCTGCAAGTTCTTTCCGATCCATTCCAAAGTTTTTCACCGAATGCTCAACAAACAGGTCAGTTTCGAGAAAGGAGCCATGATCGAGCAGGAGATCTTCAATTCGTTCTCTTGCTGTATGCTTCCCTTTCTTCTTCTGTTTTTCGATAGCTATTTCACCGCCGCCTTTCAGCTTGCCTGAAAGACGAGCGAGAAAATCATTAACTGATTTCATAATCGACATTGTCGGATCTCCTCATGCAATTTTACCGGACAGAATTCAGTACGTGTTTTCTATTGGTGTAAGATAATTCAGATATGCCATTGTGTGGTAGTCTTGCGTTGAACCCGCAAAGTAGGATGCATTACAGTTATTTACCAGGATAATGTACTTTCACCCGGTAGTGTTTCAATGATAGACAGAGCCGGAACACTCTCTGGAATGTTATTTTCCCATTGAAGTCCGGCAAGAAGTCTGATTGTGGCGAACACTCCACTTGCAGTTAATCCCAAAGGAGTGGTTCCATTGATCTGCTCTCCAGCAATCACTGCCCAGCCACGGTATTCATCAGTATCAGGCAACGAATACAATATTACCGTGTAGAATGAAAGGATTTCAGGGTCTGTCCAGTAATCAGCGATCTGTAATACGGTAGTGATTTTAGAATACGCCGGATTGATGAAAATAAAATCCGGTTTGTACAGATTCATTAAATTAAAGAGAATTTTCTGCTTTTCCAGAGGATTCTTCCACAATGAATCTTCAAATTCTTCTGCCAATCCTGACGGAATGGAGATCGTATTACCGGTTTTATCAGTCCAGATCTGGATATGATCCTGGTTCAGGTCATAACTGAAATTCCTGTCGCTGATCACAGCCAGCAGCATGTCGTTTTCTACAGCTTCCTGAATAAGCTCCTGCTCTGTAGATCGGATTGTTTCCGGTTCTTCCGGCATCAGCATCGCTCCTGAAATATGCTCACTTCTTTCCGTTATAGCCCATGGAAGATCCGGAGAGGGTGCCAGTTCCCCGAAATTCACGACAATAATCGGGGAATACTTCAGTTCCGAGGTCATATCCACAAGCTGTTCATCATCCTTACATCCGATAATGAAAATTGCTGACAGGAGAAAAAAGAAATATCTGGTCAAGTGTTCCTCCAGATTCAATATTTACTTGAAAATTTGCCGGCTTCCGAAAACAACTCAATTCCCATGATACTTGTTTGAATATAACTCCTGCATTCAGCGGGAAGCATGTTCTATTCTAAAGAATTCGTCATATTCGAGGTTGCAGAGCCATGAATTCCTCAACATAGTCGAGCTTTGGAGGTTTGCAGAAGTGAAGATTACTTTTTTCGGAGCAGCACGTGCTGTAACGGGTTCGAAGCATTTACTTGAAATTGGCAGTAAGAAAATACTGCTTGATTGCGGTTTTCACCAGGGACATCGCATTGAAAGTGAAGAACTTAACAGAAATTTCCCCTTTAATCCGTCTGAGCTGGACTGTATTATTCTCTCACATGCGCATATAGATCATGCCGGTAACCTTCCCGGTGTTGTAAAGAAAGGTTTTAAAGGCTTGATAGTCAGCACTTTTGCCACAAGAGATCTCGCGGCAATCATGCTTCCAGACAGTGCTCATATACAGAAATACGATACTCAGTACCTGAACAAGAAGAGAGCGAAAAAGGATCTTCCACCTCTTGAACCTTTATATGACATCGAAGATGTGACACGTACTCTGGAGCATTTCATGTCCATTCCGTACAACAGACAGTTTGAAATATTCAACGGGATAACTCTGCGTTTTCTCGAGGCGGGACACATTCTGGGCTCTGCCCAGATTGAACTTACTATCCGGGAAAAAGGTCATGAGCAGGTTCTTCTGTTCTCAGGAGATCTGGGTCGACCCGGCAGACCTATACTCAAAGATCCGGATATGAATGCGAAAGCTGATATTCTGCTGATGGAGAGTACCTACGGGGGAAGGAATCATGAAGATAATGAAGAAGCTCTGATTCGATTCCGGAATATAGTGAATAAAACATATAAACTCGGCGGAAAAGTGATCATTCCATCTTTCAGTGTCGGCAGGACACAGGAAGTGCTTTACTATATTCACGAATTGGTAGCACGCCATGAAATGCCGGATATGCCGGTATTTGTTGATTCGCCTCTTTCTTTCGACGCAACAGAGATATACAAGATTCATCAGGAGTGTTTCGACTCCCACATGCGTGAGTATCTTAACAGTGGACAAAGTCCATTCCAGTTCGAAGGACTCCGTTTCATACAGAGTGTAGGAGAATCAAAAGCGCTTAACATGGATTCAAGACCCATGGTGATAATATCGGCCTCTGGAATGTGTGAGAACGGAAGAATTCTGCATCATCTTAAGAACAATATTGAGAGTAATAAAAACACCGTGCTGATTGTCGGATTCATGGCTCAGCACACTCTGGGACGAAGACTTCTGGATGGATGTAAAGAGGTAAAGATATTCGGTGAAGAGTACACCATGAAAGCTGGTCTTGAAGTGATTAACGGCTTTTCTGCTCACGCTGATTCCGATGCACTGGTAGACTATGCCGAAAAAGTCGGTAAAGATGCGAAGGACATATTCCTCGTTCACGGCGAACTTGACCAGAGCGAGGTTCTTGCCGGTCGAATATTCGAGAGAATCAACATTGAACCTGTTATTCCCTCGATGGGAGAAACTTTTGAAATACAGTAACATGAGGATCGTCTGGAACAATATACGCTGTATCAGAATACATCGGTTGTTAGTTCTGAATAGAAAACAGGAGACATAATGACCGTATTTACTTGCATTTTTCTTATTCTTTCAGGAAGCTTTCCGGAGTTTGTGCCACCACCCACAGGAACAGGAGATGAGATACTGCCCCTGAATCCCAGATCCTTTGGAATGGGAGGAATCTGCGCGGGTGTTCCTGATTCGACCAGCTTTTCAATGCTCAATCCTGCTGCGTCAGCATGGACTTTAAGCAGTGGCGTCTGCTTTGGTGGAAGATACAGTGAAGGCGATGTGCCGGCCTGGGACAACAGCTTCGGGGTTCCACTCATATCAGCCGTGGTTCCTCTTCCCGGTAGAATTGTGATCACAGCAGCTATTGATGGAAAAAGCAGACTTAGTGCGTCAGAGGAAATGATCTTCGATGAGTTTTCAGGAGATCTGTCCTGGTCAGGCGGGCTCGTGGAGTCTTATACCGGGCTGTCGGTCAGAGCGACCGACTGGCTTGCGTTTTCTTTTGGTGGACGCTGTACTTTCGGAAGTATTGTTTCAGATGTAACACTGATTCCTGATAATCCTGGATATTACCCGACGAAAGAGATCGTCTACAGGGATGATGTGAGTTTCAGACAGGCCTGGGGCGGGGTATTCGGTCTTTTCGTTAATTCAGATCGTTTTGGACTGGGATTCTCCATTTCAACTGACAGAAAAGGCATACTTGATATTCATCGTGATTACGTTTATTACGATCCCGACAGTTCGAGTCAGATGTATACAATTCCAGGTGAATTAAGCGCCGGGATCTCTTTCAGACCAATAGAGCGATTACTGATCGGACTTGATATCTACTCTAGAAAATCACTTGACGTATTAGGTTCCATCACTGATTCAGGCACCATTATCTCAGCCGGATCTGAGGTATACGTTGGAAACGGAGTAACTGCTCGAACCGGTTACAGCCATATGAATGGACTATGGAGAGACGGCGCGGACAGATTCACCGCCGGCGCCGGATTAGTATTCGGAAATGGCAGAGCAGGAATAGACATATCCACAGGATTTCAGTTCTGGAGGAATATTCAGGATGAGCTTCAGAAGGAAAACATTTTATTCATTTCATTATGGGCTACTGAGAAATGGCTGGAAGAATAGGTTACTCTGACAGAGTAATTGCAATAGTACCGGCCAGGTACTGTTCTGTAAGGCTTCCCGGAAAACCCCTTGCTGACGTTGCAGGGGTTCCGCTCATCAATAGAGTTCTTCAGGGGCTGAACGGTTCTGTTGACAGAATTGTTGTGGCCACTGATGATAACCGCATTATGGATTCTGTCAGAAAGAGCGGATTTGAAGCAATTCTGACAGAAGATGCTGATACCGGCACACAGAGGGTATTCATGGCATGGGAATCACTGGGCTGTCCCGGGGAATGGATTATTAACGTCCAGGGAGATGAACCTCTTGTGAACTCCAGCTGGATTAACGCACTTACTTCCTGTCATCCCGAGGATGATCTGGTCACCACGCTTGCCAGGAGAGTGTCGGCCGTTCAGGCTCAATCCCCCGATTCCGTTAAAGTTGTAACTGATTGTAATGGTAATGCAATGTATTTCTCACGGTATTCTGTTCCGCATGGCGCTGAAGAACTGCTGGAGCACATTGGAGTCTACTGTTTCAGCCCGGCCTCACTTCGGCACTGTGTTAGCGCTGGAAGCACCCTCCTGTCCAGAACAGAGCGTCTTGAGCAACTGGCCTGGCTTGAGAACGGAATCAGAGTTAGGGTTATTGATGGAGATTTTGAGGGATTAGGTGTGGATACGCCGGATGATCTTGAAAGGGCGGTGAAATATTTTGAGCAAAGATAAAACTCCATTTTTTATCATTGGTCCGTGCAGCCTTGAATCCAGAGACATTTCGCTGAATGTGGCCGAGTTTGTTCAGAAACTGATTGATTCAGTTCATCCTCGACCGGAATGGGTTTTCAAAGGCTCGTTTCTTAAAGATAACAGAACAAGTCATGATTCCTACAGAGGACCCGGACTTGAAAAAGGATTGCGCATTCTTGAAGAAATCTCCGATACATTCGGTGTTCGAACACTGACTGACATACATAACCAGCAGCAGATTGCTTCTGTTGCTCAAGTTGTATCTATACTTCAGGTTCCAGCTTTTCTCTGCAGACAGACATCTATTCTGGAGGCTGTGGGCGGTACCGGAAAACCTGTGAATATCAAGAAGGGTCAGTTCATGAACCCTCTGAACATGAAAGGTTCGGTAAACAAGGTTCGTTCATCCGGGTGTGACGAAGTCTGGCTCACAGAGAGAGGCACCTTTTTCGGCTATGGCGATCTGGTTGTAGATTTCCGGTCTCTTTCCGTAATGAGAGAGTTCGGGGATAAAGTAATTCTTGATGTTACTCATTCTCTTCAGCGTCCCGGCGCTGCGGACGGTCAGAGCGGCGGGTGCAGCGAGTACGCTCCGGATCTCGCCCGCGCGGGAGCCGCCTGGGGTGTTGACGGACTTTTCATTGAAACGCATCCTGATCCGCAATCAGCTCTGAGCGACTCGGCTACGATGGTTGATTTCAGTACGCTTGAGTTCATGGTTACAGAGGCTCTGAGACATTGGGAGGGAAGATGACGTCCCTGGGAACGATCAGATTACTTGCTCTCGATGTTGACGGCGTGCTCACAGATGGCGGTTTGTATTATGGACCTGATGGAGTAATACAGAGGTTTGATTCAAGAGACGGAGCCGGAATAATCGAGCTCAGGCGGAGAGATTTTCCTGTTGCGCTGGTCTCTTTCCGGGATTTTCCGGCAACCAGACGCAGGGCCGGAGATCTGGACATACAGCTCCTCTGTCTTGGCTGTTCAGAAAAAGCTTCAGCTCTCAGGAAACTTTGCGAACTGCTTTCGATTGATTTTTCAGAAGTTCTGTTTATGGGAGATGGGCTTCTGGATCTGCCCGCAATTCGGATTGCCGGCATAGGCGCATGTCCGGCTGATGCGCATCCATCTGTAAAAGCCGAATGTGATATCGTGACGTCAAATGCCGGAGGCGAAGGAGCTGTGAGGGAGATTATAGATATGCTGCTGGAGAGTCTGAATAATGTCTGATCTGTACAAAGAAGCTTTAAGAGTGCTTCAAATAGAGATTGAGTGGCTTGAAGCTACAGGTATTCTTATCAGAGAGGCTTTTTCAGAAGCTGTTTTAACACTCGCCTCCGCAAAGGGTAAAATTGTAATCTGCGGGATGGGTAAATCCGGGCATGTTGGAAAGAAGATTGCCGCGACCATGACGAGTACCGGAAGTCCTGCCTACTTTCTTCACCCGTCAGAAGGAATTCATGGCGATCTTGGTATTCTGCAGAAGGGTGATGTCGCTCTTGTACTCTCGAAAAGTGGAGAAACAGAGGAGATAGCTCTGCTTCTGCCATGTTTCAGACATCTGAATATCCCGGTCGTCGCGATAACTTCTGCGAGTGATTCATTACTTTCTCGAGCAGCCACAGTTACTCTTCCTCTTCCTGATCTTCAGGAAGCCTGTCCCTACAATCTGGCCCCAACAGCAAGCACTACAGCTACGATGGCTCTGGGTGACGCTCTTGCCATGGCACTTCTTCGTCAGAAGAATTTCTCACCGGACGATTTTGCCAAGGTTCATCCCGGAGGAGTGCTTGGCAGAAAACTGCTCACCCGCGTCAGAGACCTGATGGACTCTGATTCTCTTCCGAAGATTTCCGAGTCAGCACCTCTCACAGAAGCAGTTGCATTGATGACAGCTCACAGAGGAGTGTGCTATTCAACCGACAATGACGGTAAATTGAGTGGTATCTTCGTCTACGGCGATCTTGGAAGACTGATGAAGAACCGTGAGAACATTCTGGATCTTCGGCTTGGTGATGTACTGATAAGGAAACCGGTCATATGTAATGAAAATGAACTTGCTTCAATTGCGGTTTCAAGAATGGAAGAACACGGAATCACAAGTCTTGTTGCCATAGATACCGAAGGCAGACCAATAGGCATATTGTACCTGCATGATGCTCTTCAGGCCGGCATGAAATAAACAATTCAATGAAATCACGACTTCCTTTCCGCCGTATGCGGCACTTCCTTGAACTGCCCTTCGCAAAGCTGATTGTTTCCATCGCCTCAGTTCTGCCGAGAAAGCTGATCTGGATCACAGCCGGTTTGCTCGGGTTTCTCGCATCGCTGATTCCGGGAAAGTCCTCAAGAATATTCAGAATCAACAGACGGCACATTATGAAACCCTGCGGTTTGAATGTGCATCTGAGTACTGTGTACAGGAATCTTATTGCCGGAATGCTGGATTTTTTCCATCTGTCGGAAAGATCCGATGATGAATTCATGAAAGTATTAGAAGTACATGGCGCCTGGAATATGGAATTGGCACTGTCCTCCGGCAAAGGAGCTATAGCAATAACAGCTCATTATTCAGCATGGGAATTGATACCAAGAGCTATTAAGCTGATGGGACATCGAGTGGGTGTTGTCTCACGAAAGCTGGCTCACGGAGACACATCAGAATATTTCGATTGCCTCAGGAAAAAGCATGATATCGAGCTTGTCGACAGGAGCAGCGGCATAGTGAAGCTCATGCATGTATTGCGCGAGAACACCGCAGTAGGTATTTTGATTGATCAGGATACAATGGGTGTGGAAAGTGAGTTTGTTGATTTCCTTGGACTTCCGGCGAGAACACCGGTTGGCCCGGCTCAGCTGGCAATAAGATTCGGAATTCCTGTTCTGACTCTTCACATTGCCAGGAAGAGCAACGGAAGATATATCCTTACTATCGATGAACCAATGGTACTTTCAGATTACTCCGGAGATAATGGGTATCTTGAATTGACAGCTGATCTTACCGGAAGGATTGAGGAGTGGATACGTGAAGACCCGCAACAGTGGATCTGGATTCATGAACGCTGGGCTCGTCGTCCTGGCTGGGCTCCTGGCTTGCGGTGATCCTGTTCCGGTGGAAATGGATCCTGATCAGGAACCAGTCCAGAATGTGGAGAATTTCACCCTTGTTCAATCGTTTGAGGGGAATCGTTCCTGGCGTCTGGTGAGTGATGAGGCCGTGTATACGGAGGGAGACAGTCTTCTTCTGCTCAATGGTGTTAATCTTACATTTTTCGAAGAGGATATTCCCGCCACCATTCTGACCGGTGACTCCGGACGTGTTGAACTGCAATCCGGCCTGATGAGAATATGGGGTCATGTAAATGCGCGTACAAACGATGACAGGCATCTTTCGACTGAAGAAATTTTCTGGAATGACGAGATGGAAGTTTTCCATAGTGACTGTCTCGTGGTGCTGACTATTCCCGATTCGACTGGAGAAACAGTTCTATCAGGGACGGGAGTTGATCTGGACATAAGTCTTGGTGCGGCAGAAGGGGTTGATATTGAAGAAAGCTTCACTGCGGTCTATTCCGGTGAGATTGACCTTGAATAGCCTTATATTGTTATTATTCGCAACTGCTGTGAGCGCGGGAGTATTCACTGCAACAGCTGACAGGGCAGTTGCCAGGGAACTTGAATCCGGTGAGGTAATCCTTGATCTGGCACAGAATGTAGTTGTAACTGACGGAGAAGTAATAGTCAATTCCGACAGTGCCACTATCTGGCAGGATTCCGGAAACGCTTTATTTTTCGGCAATGTAATTGCCTCCATGGATACTCTTACCGGTACTTGCGAGTATCTGGAATATCTTAAGAACGCCGGCATGGTAACCATGACCGGAGATGTCGTTCTTACCGACGGAGAAACAGTTGTTGAAGCTGAAGAGGTGGTATATTTCCGCGGCTCAGCCAAGGCAACTGCAAGGAATAATGTGATAATGACCGGTCCATGGTTTGGACTGATAGAGGGACAGTACGCACTGTATGACAGAGAGAGAGGCAGCCTTTTTGTAACGGTCGACCCTGTTCTCAGAAGGGCGGAAAATGGAGACAGTCTTACAGTTATTGCTGATCGACTCGAATTCTTCCCGGATGATAACAGTGCTGAAGCCCAGGGAAACGTATTTGTTTCAATGCCTGAAATGAAATTCACTTCTTCGTCTGAATACCTCAGGTATTTTGGTGATGAAGATCGTTTTGAACTGTTCGGTTCTCCTGTTCTTCTCTTTGAGGAGGGAGATATGTCAGGAAACTGGATGGAAATCCTGCTGGAATCCTCCGGAGATCCGGAATCAGTCAGGATTGAAGGAGACGCTTCGGGGTATTTTCGCGATTCCGGTGTTGATCCTCCGGGTGAAACCTGGTTTTCCTCAGAGAGAGCGTTCTTTTCTTTTGAGGACAGTGAACCTGACTCAGTGATGCTGACTGGTTTTGCATCTCTTATAATGAAATCAGGAGGAGAGGCGGCTTCAAGAGATGAGACGAATACTGTAAGGGGGAATACTTTTATTATCAGATTTGAAGACGGAAATGCAATAGAAGTAATAGTATCCGGTTCAGTAACAGGAACATACAGCTACCGCGGAGGTGATCAGTGACTGCACGCCGGGAAACAATAAGCGACATAAAGGTCCTGAGAACTGAAAACCTTGTTAAGAAATACAGGAAACGACCGGTTGTGAACGGCGTTTCTCTTACCGTCGAAAGGGGAGAAATAGTAGGCCTTCTTGGCCCGAACGGAGCGGGGAAAACCACCACTTTCAATCAGATTGTCGGTTTCATTCGGCCTGACTCCGGCGATGTCTTCATGGATAAAATCACTATCACATATCTGCCGATGTATAAACGGTGCAGACTCGGAATCGGTTATCTGCCCCAGGAATCCAGTGTGTTCAGGAAAATGACTGTTTCGGATAATCTGATGAGTATTCTGGAAACGATGAAACTGGGGAAAAGCGAACGAAAGAAAAGACTTTCCGTGCTCCTTTCTGATCTTGGTCTGGAAAAAGTTGCGGATCAGAAAGCCTTTACGCTGTCAGGAGGAGAGAGAAGACGCGTTGAAATAGCACGGGCTCTTGTGACTAAACCAGCCTTCCTTCTTCTTGATGAACCTTTTGCGGGGATTGATCCTATAGCGGTTGATGATATTCAGAGCATAGTAAGAAACCTCAGAACAAAAAATCTCGGTATCCTGATAACTGATCATAATGTTAGAGAAACGCTTGAAATTACTGACAGAGCATACATCATGTACGATGGAAAAATACTTATTTCCGGTTCAGCAATTGAACTTGCTGAAAATCCCGAAGCAAGGAAAATATACCTTGGTGAAAGGTTCAAGCTCTAGAATGCCTGAACTCAAAATGAATCAGAACCTGAAGATGATTCAGACCCAGAAGCTTGTACTGACACAGAAGATAAGACAGGCTCTGGAAATTCTTCAGTTACCCTCTACTGATCTTGAAAACCTCATAAGGAAGGAACTTCAGGAGAATCCACTCCTGGAAAAGGAAGTTAATCAACAGAAGGAACCGGAGAAAACAGCTGAAGGTGAATCTCAGAAATCCGAAGCCGATTCATGGGACGAGGAGCCATCCAGAAGTGACAGTGCAGAATCCGATCCGCTGGATATTCTCAAGCGCATTGAGGAGCACACCGGCGAGTACACATCTAATTCCAGGCAGACTGACGACGATTCATGGATACCTGAACCGCCAAGTGAACCTACGCTCTCCGAATATCTTCTTCAGCAGGTTTACGCACTCATGCTTCCGGATGATATTGAAGATGCAGTTGTTTACATCGTCTATTCTCTGAACAGGCATGGACTGCTTCTTCTGACTGAACAGGAGCTCGAAGCCGGCTGGGATGGCAAGCCTGAATTACTGATCAGGGCAATTGAGATAGTCAGATCTCTTGAGCCGACAGGTGTTGGCACCGGAAGTGAAGTCGAAGCACTGGAAATGCAGTTGATAGAGATGGGTTACACAACTGACAGTCTTGAATATCGAATAATAACCACCCACTTTGATGAGATGACGGAGAAGAAGATAAAACAGATTGCCGGCGCGGAAAACGTTTCACCGCATGAAGTACAGGAAGCAATTGACAGGATATCCATTCTGAATCCATGGCCGGGAAATGAGTTCTCATCCAGCGCCAACGCCGCTATCATACCTGATATTATAATCATCAGAGTAAAAGATCACTTTGAAGCTGTTCTGAATGACAACAGATTTCCGAGATTGATGATATCCGCGAGGAATAGACAGATCCTTGAATCTCCCAACACTCCTCCGAAGGAGAAAGAGTATGTGGTCAAGAAATTTCAGAAAGCATCCTGGTTCATCAAGGCAATCGCTCAGCGCCAGGAAACCGTAACAAGAATCGGCAATTTTCTCGCGGAGTATCAGAGCAATTTCTTTGAGCACGGGATTGAGGGTCTCCGGCCACTCACACTGCAGATAGTAGCGGACGCTCTGGGATACAATCAGTCAACTATCAGCAGGGCCATCAATGGCAAATACCTGCAGTCACCCAGAGGTATTTATGAAATACGTTTCTTTTTCAGCAGGGCTCTACCCGGTGAGGATGGAGAAGTATCCAGCAGATCCGTGAAAGATGAACTGAGGAAGCTGATTGAACTGGAGGACAAGAAGAAACCTCTTTCGGACGCAAAACTCGTCCTGGCGATGGAGGCTCTGGGTATGGAAGTTAAAAGACGGACAGTGGCCAATTACCGGTTAGATATGAATATCCCATCCGCGAGACAGAGAAGACGATATTGACAGACTGATGAGGGAGGAAGCAATGAACGACTTTTCGATGGAAATACTTCAGCTGGAATACCCTGAAGGCTGCAACATCATTCTGGGGCAGTCTCATTTCATTAAAACAGTTGAAGATCTGTATGAAGCAATTATCGGAACTGTTCCGGGATCAGAGTTTGGACTCGCTTTTTCCGAAGCGTCAGGTCTCAGACTTGTCAGGAGTGATGGGACAAACCTTGAACTGAAATCCATTGCAGAGAAGAACATTCTAAAACTTGGCTGCGGGCATACTTTTATGATCGTGCTGTCGAAGGTTTTTCCGATACAGATTCTCAACCAGATAAAAAACGTTCCGGAAGTCTGCAGAATCTACTGTGCTTCCGGAAACCCCGTTCAGGTGATAGTCGCCAGATCAGACCAGGGCGGTGGAGTAATGGGGGTTATCGACGGTGAACCTCCAATTGCTGTTGAGATAGAGGAGGACATAGAAAATCGTCTCCAACTCCTGAAGAAAATTGGATACAAACGCTGACTCTCTGGTGAAATTCGCAGTTCAGTCTGGTTTCCCTGTGTGATGGCCGGAGTGAAGAATTATTAGAATAACAAGGCCAATAAGGTTTGAAGCGGCGAAAGCCAATGTTGCTGATCTTCCCCATTCCAATACGAATTCATTAAGTACAAGACCGATAGTGCCGAAAAGTAGAAGAACGAAGGTAAGAATTCCCATTTTACTTTGCATTTTCACTCCTTAACGCCATGGATCAGGTGCTGCTATCTGCATCCGGTATGTTGGGTTCT
This sequence comes from Candidatus Aegiribacteria sp., assembly GCA_030620995.1. Taxonomy (GTDB): domain Bacteria; phylum Fermentibacterota; class Fermentibacteria; order Fermentibacterales; family JCC-6; genus Aegiribacteria. Next base: position 14,034 of record JAUXIK010000024.1, on the reverse strand, counting down.
TCTTCATAGATACATCAATCTGATCGTTCCAGAGCAAACAGGTTTCCTGCAACAGATATTCCTGACAGATACATTGAAAAGTCAATTCGGCTATCATCGCGAAGATAAATTGTGCCTGTTGTGAGTGGGGCAAAATGCCAGGCATCCCTCCTGGAATTTACACAAACAGTATTGTTAAAGCGGTTTCGCACATACTCTTCAGTAAATATTACCTGATTTAAATTCATGTATGGAATACCGATCAATATTCTCTCGATTTCTTCTACCCCGCCTAACCAGGATATTAAAGCCTCACCTTCGTCCGGAGGAGCAGGATTCTCGATCAGGGAAATGTTTGACTCTGTTTCAATAAAAGGGATTTCTTCAATCTGTATCTCATAGGCTTGAAGGGAGGTTACCCGGAATATTGCCAGCAGAAAACACAACGATGCATGATACTTCTTAATTTTCATATTTTTCAATCTGTAGTTTTAGTAAGATGTTCGCTTTTCTGCGTGGTTTTGTTGTTGTGTTCCATGGTTATTACTACATTTCCTATTTTCTGTCCTTTTTCAACATACCTGTATGCTCGACAATTTGTTCCAGCGGATATTCTCTATCTATCACTGCTTTGAATTTTCCATCCTCTCATTATCCTCAGGAACAGGTTTCTCCACCTCAAAACCTCCGATTCCTGTCTGAAACCAGCATGCCAGAAGCTTGTGGTTCCCGGGTGATCCCGGAAACTGACCATACTACCTGAGAAACAGCCAGTCAAAGATCGTTGCCGGTAAATATGTACTGGAGACTCGATGAAGGAGATGACTTTCATATATCCTCCGCACTTCGGACACTTCAAAGCGTCAACATCCCAAACTTTTTTCGGAAGCACTGATTCGGATATTGACATTTGGATAAAGATCAGGACTACAAGTGATGAAAACCTCGCATCGTTATCTTCTCTGATTCACTGAAACCTTGAAAACAGTAAAATAGTATTTGTGACAGTTGAGAAGATGCAGGAAGAGATGGTCAGTGCACCTGCGCGCTTTGGGCAGGACATTACAATCGGCTTTGTGGAATCTTCGTTAATTTCCAGAGTCTTACCGTTCTTTTCTCCAGGCGGCAATTGCTGAGTACATAAGAATTTTGAGGTTTATTTTTGAATAAATAGAGAAGGGTTGTTGTTAAACATCGACGGCTGGATTATTATTCAGCGTGCTCATTCGGTCATCATCAAATGTTTTCTCAGGCAGAGTACAATTCAGATCATCAATAATGGTTTTGAATTGGAGGCATGAAACTTGCTTTTCAATACATTCCCCTTCCCCTTATTCCTGGTGGCAGTTATCCTGCTTTACTGGATAGTTTTCAAGCGAAGCGTTATGCTGCAGAACATATATCTAATACTAGTAAACCTCACTTTCTATGGGCTCTGGAACTACAGATGGATCCCAATTCTTCTTTTAAATTCCGTTGCATGTTACCTGGCAGGTTTGAGTCTGGGTTGGGTCAGTTCGCGTAGAACGAGAAGGATACTGCTTGCACTTTGTCTTACCGTCTCAGTAGGGACTCTTCTGCTGTTGAAGTACTACGACTTCTTCGCTTCTTCGTTTGAGGGATTACTGGGAATGATGGGACTTAGAGTATCACTTCCTGTTATACGTCTTATATTACCGGTCGGAATCAGTTTCTATACATTGATGATTCTCTCCTACCCCTTAGATGTGTACTTCAAGCGAATGGAACCCCAGAAGGACATTGTGAGTTTCCTGGCCTTCAGCAGTTTCTTTCCTCTGATTCTGTCAGGCCCGATTGAGAGAGCAAGGAACATGATGCCTCAGTTCCTGAAAAAGAGGCAGTTCAATGAATCCCTGGCAAAGGATGGGCTCCGGCAAATCCTCTGGGGCATTCTAATGAAGGTAGTAATTGCTGATAACATTGCTCCGGTAGTTGACCATATCTTTGCTGATTATTTACAAATGGATGGCTTGAACCTCGTATTCGGAATTCTTTTCTTCACAGTACAGATCTACTGTGATTTTGCAGGCTACTCCTATATTGCTATCGGAGTAGCAAGTCTTTTCGGGTTCAGCGTGATGAGGAATTTCGCTTTCCCATATCTTTCAAGGGATATCGCAGAATTCTGGAGGAGATGGCATATTTCTCTTTCCACTTGGTTCCGTGATTATATCTTCATGCCATTCTGCGGTGATCGTCCTGGAAAAACCAGAAAGGTACTCAGTATTCTTGTAACTTTTGCTGTAAGCGGTCTTTGGCATGGCGCAGCTTGGATTTTCGTTGTCTGGGGCATTCTTCATGGATTGTTTTTCGTACCGAGGACAGTACACAGGAGGATTCGTGTAAGCAGCGGGGCGGTTGTAGCCCAGAATAGAAGCTTTCCAGGTATCAGGGACATCCGAGCCATTGTCTTTACATTCTCCATGGTTTCTCTGGCCTGGTTACTCTTCCGGGCTCCTTCCATCCCTTTCGCCATTTCCTACATGGGAACGATATTCAGCAATCCGTACATTCCAGGTACAGATCATTTTGGTAACTGGCCGGTGATGATTGCCTGTATAGGACTCTTTGTCATAGAATGGTTCCAGCGAAGGAGAAAACATGGGATGGATATTGCCTTCATGCCCGTTACTGCAAGGTGGTCGATCTATTACTTATCGGTTCTGATCCTGATATTCTTCGGTGATTTCGGTGGCAGAAACTTCATCTACGCTGAGTTCTGACTATGAAAAGAACCGTTGCTTTTTCGCTTCGAATCGCAGTCTTCTTCCTTCCATTGATAGTACTGCTTGAAATTCTATTTAGATGTCTGGTTCCAGCCTGCTCACGGCCTCTGGCATCAATCGATCCTGAGACCGGGCTCTCTTTCTTTGAGAAAGAAGGACAAGGAGAGGGATTATTCACAACTGGCAGATACTGCAACGAAGCAGGATACTGGCGTCTGAATGAACATGGTTACAATTCTCTCTTTGAGTATGAGTATTCCCGCACTCCGGGGATTCCGCGCATTGCCATTATTGGTGATTCCTACGTACTCGGTTTATGGATAGATCAGGATGAGCATCTTGAGGTATACCTTGATTCCATTATGAGACGCGACACACAGGTCTACAATTTCGGGGTGTGGGGTTCTTTCCTTCTTTCAAATATTCAGACAGCAATTTATGTGGACAGTCTCTATGACCCTGATGCTATTGTTATCCTTGTTAATCAGTACGATGTTACCGGCAGTTTACGTGCACTTGGCCCTCCCATGTATAAGAATTTTCAATTGTCCCAGAACAATTGTGGTTTCTACATAATTCCACCAGAACCTTACACGGGAATGAAAAGAAGTATCTACAATTTCGTCCGGTCAGTTACAAACAGCAGGGCAATCCTGCGCTATCTTGTATTGAATGCTAAGTTAAATCTTTTCAGGATGCATGGGGATATACCGCTTGCACCTGCTGCAGGAACAGGTTCTAGTGCAGAGGATTTTGAACCGCAGGATACTCTTCTGGTTTCAGCGACCGAATGGCTGCTGAATTGCCTTTCAGCGTCCATCCAGGGGAAAACTCTCCTGTTCGTAGGCGATGGTCCCAGGTATGATGGAACAACGCCTGAAGACCTGACCCACTATATTGACTGCGTTCTGGTTGATTTTGCCTGTGATTCAAATGATAATCTTCATTTTCTTGATCTTGGACCTGTTTTCATGGAGAATTACAACCGTGACAGTCTTGTTTTTAGTCCTTCTGGTACACTGCACTGGAACGCCTATGCCAACAGAATTGTCGCAGAAGCCATTTATGAAGAACTCACGTCTGTTTCCAACCTATACTGACCGGAATCTCTTGCTGCTTGAAATGTATACATCAAGCAATAGGAAAGTTGATCTAGTGGAATTTCCACAATTCCACAACCTGCTCACAAAGCAACCCATTCGTCCCGATAAACCTCCGATTCCTGTCTGAAACCAGCATGCCAGAAGCTTGTGGTTCCCGGGTGATCCCGGAAACTGACCATACCACCTGAGAAACCGCCAGTCAAAGATCGTTGCCGGCAAATATGTACTGGAGACTCGATGAAGGAGATGACTTTCATATATCCTCCGCACTTCGGACACTTCAAAGCGTCAACATCCCAAACTTTCGCCATCAAATCGAAATATGCTACGTCAAAGATTTCTTGATGATTTACTTCGAATCCAGCTGAATGTTTCAGTCAGTGCCTGCTCTACGAGGATGGCTGGTTTCCAGCCTGTTATCTCCTCTGTCAGTCCATTCTCCAGTTTCCAGTCGTGAACCAGGAGTTCTTTGCATTTGTCCCTGCTGAAGAACGGGGTTCCACCGGTCATTGAAGAGAGCGCCTCTGACATGAATCCGGCTGAGTGAATCAGAAACGGAGGTATTCTGATGTGAAGAATTCTTCTTTCTGCTGCCTGCTGCAGGAGTCTGTGGAAATCCTTCCAGGAAAAGAGCCTGCCGTAGGATGGTTCAAGGGTTTTGCCAACAGCTTCCGGAAATTCAGGGAGGTGTATTATCAATTGCGCAAGGTCCGGCGCATAGGACAGAGCGAATCCGCCTCTGTTTATCCATGGTGATATGAAAAGACCTTTCAGCGCAAGCCTGAGTACCGGGGTAGAGGCGGGATCGCGCGGTCCGAAAATCGCCGGCGGTCTGACGATTATCCAGTTCTCAGTATCTCTGACGGCATATTCACCCAGCAGCTTACTTCTTCCGTAGTCGGTAACCGGTCCTTTTCCACCTGGACCCGATGCTGCCTGGCTGGATATGAAGATGAATAAAGCCCCGCTGGCGGATTTCTCTCTGGCAATGAGCATGTTCCTGGTTATCAGCCCATTCGCGCGATCGAACTCCTCCTGGCTGCCGGCGCTTGTCGCACCGGCTGAATGAATAATCACATCCGCGTTCGCCAGAGCGGAACCGATCGAATCGGGATTCATGAAATCAACCCGGCTTACTGTGCATTCATGTGGTATATTTGATAAAGATGAAGATTGTCTGAGTAATACATGGGCGGATATACCTGTATCAAGGAGTATTTCCGCTATGTGGCTTCCCAGAAAACCTGAAGCTCCTGTAAGTATTATTTCATTCATCATTACCGGAATCCGTTGACTTGCGTGAACATCCTGATTAACTTCCTGCGCAATGCTACATATTGATTTAACCGATGGCAAGGTGGAAAATGGATAACGCGCAAAGGGATGTCTTCCAGAAGTGTTCCGAGTTTGACAGGCTTGAGAAGGTTCGAGAGTCCGGTCTCTATCCCTATTTCGTGCCTCTTGGCGGTCATGTAGGGGCTGAGATGGAGATCGACGGCCACAGCATCATCATGCTGGGTTCAAACAATTACCTCGGACTTACGGATCATCCGGTTATTATGGAAAAGGCAAAGGAAGCTATTGATAAATACGGCACAGGTTGTACCGGCAGCCGTTTCCTCAATGGAACGCTTGATCTTCATATAGAACTTGAGGAAAAACTGGCCAAATTTCTGAACAAGGAAATGGCAATAACTTTCAGCACCGGGTTTCAGGCAAACCTTGGAGTGATCTCAACAATTGCAGGCAGGGATGACCTTATCTATCTGGACAGAATGGATCACGCTTCAATCATTGACGGCGCAAGGATGAGTTATGCTCGCGTATTGAAATACAGGCATAATGATCATGATCATCTCAGATATATGCTTGAGAATAATAGAAAGCACCCGGCTGTAATCGTTACAGATGGTGTTTTCAGTATGGAGGGAGATCTTGCTAATATTCCCGGACTTGTAGAAGTCTGCCGCGAATTCGGAGCAAGACTCGTTGTGGATGATGCTCACGGCGTAGGCGCAATGGGTCCTACGGGTCGGGGAACAGCGGAACACTTTGGATGTCATGATGATGTTGATATTCTGGTTGGCACATTCAGCAAGTCATTTGCCTGTATTGGCGGCTTTGCTGCCGGTTCCGCCGAAGTTATGGAGTATATAAAACATACAGCTAGAACAATGATATTTTCCGCCAGTCTGCCTCCCGCGGCTGTCGCAACGGTTATTGCAGCGCTTGATATCCTGGAGAAGGAACCTGAACTTATCGTACAATCCCACATTGCTGGTGAGCGGGCAAGACAGGGGCTTGCTTCTCTCGGGTTCAATGTAGGGAATTCAGAGGCTCCGATCGTGCCGATTATCGTTGGTGATGAAGTTCAGACGCTTGTATTCTGGAGGAAGCTCTTTGAAGCGGGTGTATTTACGAATCCTGTTATCAGTCCTGCTGTTGCTTATGGTGGTGAAATGCTCCGTACCAGTTACATGGCTACACATACGGAATGCATGATTGACAGAGCTCTTGAGATATTCAAGAAGACTGGGGAAGAACTCGGTATAATCTGATCCGGGAGGTTCGATGTCCTTCACAATCGAGGAAGTAACCAGCAGGAATCAACTCAAAGAGTTTATCGATCTGCCATTCAGATTATACAGGGATGATTCTAACTGGGTTCCACCGATCAGGTTCTTTCAGAAAGAACTTTTCAATAAAAAGAAACATCCTTTCCACGAACATGGAGATGTAACTCTTCTGCTGGCCCGGAATGATCAGGGGAGCGTGGCAGGACGTATCGCTGTAATAGTAAACCATACACATAACGAATACCATAATGAGAAGACCGGCTTTTTCGGGTTCCTTGAGAGTGAGGAGAATACCGGTCTGTTCAAGCTGCTTCTTGATGAAGCTGAAAGAAGGCTTCAAGAAGCAGGTATGGATTCAGTCAGAGGGCCGACGAACTTCTCCACAAACGAGGAATGCGGTCTGCTTGTAAAGGGTTTCAACTCCAGGCCTCTGATAATGATGCCGTACAACCCCCGGTGGTATGCAGATGTTCTTGAAAATAATGGATATCTGAAGGTTAAGGATCTCCTGGCTTATTACCTTGATTCAGATAAAACCGATTACTCCAGGTTTTCCCGTATCGCTGATCTCGTAGTAAAAAGGCACGGTATTAAGATCAGGGATTTCTGCGTGAAGAATATTCACCGTGAAGTGCCGGTAATCATGGATATTTACAATGAGTGCTGGCACGACAACTGGGGATTTGTGCCTATGAGCAAGAGGGAGCTCGACATGATGGCTGATGAGCTCAAGATGATAATGCTTCCAGAGCTTGGCCCGATTGTTGAGATTGACGGTAATCCGGTTGCTTTTGCCATTGCGCTTCCGGATGCGAATCAGGCATTTGCCAGAGCGAACGGCAGTCTCATCCGCGCTGTATTCGCGTTGAAGGTTCCTCTATTCCGAACGAAGATCAACCAGGTCAGAGTGCTCCTGCTTGGTGTCCGGAAGGCATTTCGCGGACGGGGAATTGAAGCACTGCTTATACATAGAATCATAGAAGCCAGCAGTGAGAAGAATATGGGTCGGGGGGAGATGTCATGGATACTCGAGAACAATAACTCCATGAGAAAAATACTTGAGAAAGATCTTAATGCCGATCAGTATCGAACTTACAGAATATTTCAAAAGACCGTCTAAACTGATATTTAAGGAAAAGAATGACTTCAGATGAATTGAAACAGCTCTATATCGCTTTTTTCAGAGAAAGAGGTCATGCCGTTATTCAGGGTTCATCACTGATTCCTGAAAACGATTCCACAATACTCTATACACCTGCCGGTATGCAGCCACTCGTACCGTTTCTCCTCGGCGAGAAGCATCCAGCCGGCCGGAGGCTGGTTGATGTCCAGAAGTGTGTGCGCACGGGAGATATCGATGAAGTGGGCGATTCTACTCACCTGACTTTCTTTGAGATGCTCGGTAACTGGTCTCTGGGCGATTACTTCAAGCGTGAAGCGATTGAATGGAGCTATGAATTCCTGACATCCGGAGAATGGCTTGGGTTCAATCCGGATCAGCTTCATGTCACTGTATTCGAAGGTGATGATCAGGTACCTCCTGATGAAGAGGCAGCCGCTATCTGGGAGGAAACCGGCATTCCTCGCGACAGGATATACTTCATGGGACGGAAGGATAACTGGTGGGGTCCGACAGGGAATACAGGCCCGTGCGGCCCTGATACCGAGATATTCATAGATACAGGCAGAACTCCATGTTGTCCGGAATGCAGACCGGGATGCGGCTGCGGGAAGTATTTCGAAATATGGAACGATGTCTTCATGCAGTACCGCCGAACAGAAGACGGCAGGTACGTTCCGCTTGAACAGAAGAATGTCGATACCGGCATGGGTGTGGAAAGAACCATAGCCATGATTAACGGTTCTGATACAGTCTTTGATATTCCCGAATTCCAGCCTTTATTCGGTTTTCTGAAGAAGTTCGCGGGTATCGGTTCACAGCCTGACAGCGAAACCACAAGGTCTCTCCGGGTTGTTTCAGATCATATCAGAACGGCCACTCACATACTTGGCGATGATCAGGGAGTACCGCCCTCAAATCTCGACAGGGGATACGTTCTGAGAAGATTGATCAGGCTCGCGATAAGGCATGGCAGAAAGCTCGGGATTGATGAACCGTTCACTCACAGGCTTGCAGAGGTTGTAATAGAAACGGAAGCTTCCGCTCATGATGAACTTGCCAGGAACAGGAGATTCATACTGGATGAACTGTCAGCGGAAGAATCGCGTTTCGAGAAGACATTGCAGGCAGGATTGCGTGAATTTGATAAATTGCTGCCCAATCTTCTGAAGAATCCTGCAAAAACCATTCCTGGAAGAATCGCATTCAGATTGTATGACACCTACGGATTTCCGGTGGAGTTCACAGCTGAGATGGCAGCGGAACATGGCATGACCGTTGACATGAGTGGCTACAGCAAGGCATTTGAAAAACATAGAGAGCTTTCCAGACAGGGAAGCGAGAACAAATTCAAAGGCGGTCTTGCCGACAACAGCGAAATGGTAACAAAGCTGCATACTGCTACTCACCTTCTGCACCAGGCTCTCCGCGATGTTCTTGGAAAACATGTGGAGCAGAAGGGAAGCAACATCACGGAAAAGAGACTGAGATTCGACTTCAGTCACCCAGCAGCTATGACTGCTGAGGAGAAGGCTGCTGTTGAGAAGAAAGTAAATGAGATGATTGCCTCTGACCTCACTGTAAATTGCGTGGAAATGGAACTTGAGGAAGCTCTTGAAAAAGGTGCGATCGGTTTATTCCGCAGCAAATACGGTGAGAAAGTAAAAGTATACATGATTGGAGACTACTCAATTGAAATATGTGGCGGTCCCCATGTTACCAGTATCGGAGAACTAGGGAAGTTCAGAATCGCGAAGGAAATGAGTTCTTCCAGAGGTGTAAGAAGGATAAGGGCGGTGCTTGAATGAGAATGTTTCCGTTGATACTCCTGACTGTCTTCTATTCCGCGGCAACAGGAGATATTACCGATTTCTCAGGAACCTGGGAGACGACTTATGGCACACTCTTCCTTCGTCAGGATGGTTCTTCTGTAAACGGTCACTACAATTTCGAAGGATATTCTACAATAGAGGGAGAAGTAGGGGCTGATGGCCGACTGGTTTTTACCTATACTGAACTGTCCGCTTCCGGTGAGGGATGGTTCGAGCTCTCTGATGACTCCATATATTTTACCGGAAAGTGGAGACCGGACGGCACAAGGCAGTGGTTTGACTGGGAAGGCTTCAGAGCCGGTTCCGGAGTAGCGTCATCAAACTGGCTGGTAATACTGGAATCCGAATGGCAGGTTTCCATGACAGAGGAGGAGTACTCCTTTGGCGAGATGCTTGCGTCCTGGTTTGCCAGGGTTCCAGGTGTGAGTGTAAGACACAGATTCATTCATGATGTAGATGACCTTTCAGCGTTCTGTCTTGAATCCTCAGGATTACCAGGGAATCTTTACCTTGTGATAGCTTCGCATGGTACCTCAGCTGGAATCGAGCTTTCTTCAGGTACAGTGTCTTCACACGAATGGATCGATGCTCTCGAACCGTGCAGAAATCTTGCCATGATTCATTTCAGCTGCTGCGAAATAATGGCTGGACGGACTCCGGATGCTATAGTCTCATCCAGGAGAAACTGGCCTGAGGGATTTCTGGTATCAGGGTATACGCAGAGCGTTGACTGGGGAGCCAGCGGCGTTATCGAGATATACTATCTTAATCAAATACTGGAGAATGGACTTGCGCCGGTTGATGCCGCGAACAGCGTAATCGAAGATATTGATTTTGCTGGTGAATCGTCCACCAGATGGATGGAAAAAGCTGGATTTTCGTGGGTTACACTCTGATGAACCCGAATATTCTATGTTGCTGATTTGAAAGGATCGAATGGAATGGATCTCCTGAAAAAGATGTGTGAAGCAGACGGTATATCGGGTCACGAAGACGAGATAGCAGTACTGTTCCGAGAAGCCCTTAAAGATCATGTTGATAGTTTTTCATCAGACGCAATGAAAAATATCATAGCGTTCAAATCGGGTACGGATGGAGATTCACGTTTGAAAATAATGCTTGCGGGTCACATTGATGAGATCGGTTTCCTTGTAAACAACATCGATAAAAAAGGTTTCGCGTCAGTTGTACCCGTCGGCGGATGGGATTCCGCGAACATCATGGGGCATACTGTCCGTGTTCACACCAGAAACAGCGGCGTACTTACCGCCGTGATGAATCGAAGATGGGAACCAACGGTCAAGCAGCGCAACACCACAGCCGAGAAAGACAAGCTGTACCTTGATTTTGGTCTGCCTGGAGAAAGAGTAAAGGAAATGGTGGGACGCGGTGACTGGGTCTCGATGGACACATCCTTTCGCGAATTTGGTGATTGTTATGTAGCTAAAGCATTCGATGACCGAATTGGAGCGTACATCATCATAGAAGCCATGAAGAAATACAACAATCCCGCTATAGATGTCTACGCGGTTGGAACGGCGCAGGAAGAAGTGGGGCTTCGGGGTTCAGCGGTCGCCGCACAGACGATAAAACCTGATATCGGCATAGCGGTTGATATCACCGGCTCGGGAGACACACCGGAATATCCGGCAAGAATGAGAATCGCTGAACTTGGCAAAGGTGTTGCCATCAAACAGATGGATGCCAGTGTAATATGCTCCACTTCTCTTGTGGAATACATGAGAAAACTCGCTGAACAGAATAACATCGACCATCAGATGGAAATCCTTGTTCGTGGCGGAACAGATACTTCCAGCATGCAGAGATTCGGACCCGGCGCGCATTCCACATGTCTTTCCATACCCACTCGATACGGTCACAGTCCTGTGGCTGTCATTCACAGGCATGATGTCCGGTGCGCGATAGATCTGCTTGTCGCGTTCCTCAACGATATCGGACCCGCTACAGAACTGTAACAGATGTTTGCTCTTAGAAATACTTGACTAGCGCATGAGCCTGTTATATAATCTTACTGGTAAGACGATATACTCATAGATGATTGGAAAAGAATGAGTAATGTAGCAACAACCAGGATGTCATCAAAAGGTCAAATAGTCATTCCCGAGGAAATCAGAAAAGCTCTTCACCTGAAAACCGGAACCAGATTTGTTGTTCTGGGTGAGGGAGATGTTGTGGTACTGAAAACAATTACTCCTCCATCGGTAGATGAGTTCGATGAGATAATCATGCGAGCCAGACGGGCAGTAAGTAAAGCAGGAATTGAACAAAAGGATCTGCAGGATATCATTCGAGAAGTCAGATCTGAGAAATGCGAATCGTAGTTGACACCAACGTACTTATATCTGCTGTCTTCTTTGGTGGTAAACCTGGATTTATTCTGGACGCATGGCGAGATCGAAAACTTGAGTTTATCATTACTGAGGAAACTCTAGCAGAATATGTTGATGTACTACATCGCTTTGGAATTCGTTATCCAGGTGTGAATACAACGGAGATTGCTACTCTTATTGTTACTCGTGGAGTTCTTGTGGAATCTATCGAGCTGGATACGGATATCTGTAAAGATCCTGATGATGATAAATTCGTTGCAGCAGCCCTTGGAGGTTCTGCTGGTGTAATAGTTACCGGAGACAAGCACCTTTTGGATGTATCGGGATATCGCGGAATTCAAATAATGCCTCCTGCAGATTTTCTGATGAAATACCTGAGTATCAATTGAATTCAACGGATTCGTAAACTCAACGCTGATTCGTAGCGATAAAGAAGGGAGCCAACGGATGATACCTTTACTCACGGCAATGCTTGTAATTACCGGAATCGTGCCGGTGACTGTGGATCACGCCGGATGGACGTCAACTTTCTCGATAGTCGCGTTCGATCCTAATACGGGTGAATTAGGTGTAGCCGTGGCATCCTGTGTTCCTTTTGTAGGTCATGATGTTCCGTGGGCTGAGGCTGGAACCGGCGCGATCGCTACTCAGGCACTGGTCAACCAGTCTTTCGGACCTGATGGTCTTGATCTCCTTCGTGAAGTACTTTCGGCAAGTGCTGTAATGGACAGTCTGCTCAATGCGGATCCGGAAAGAGAAGTTCGTCAGCTTGGAATTGTCGATATCAGCGGAGGAGCGGTTTCATTCACAGGGAATGAGACCTTCAGCTGGTCCGGAGGGGTTACCGGAAGCGGATACGCTATTCAGGGAAACATCCTGACAGGGGAGGACGTCATTCTTGATATGGAAAGCACGTTCCTTCTTACTGAAGGATCTCTTGCTGTCCGACTTCTTGCCGCTCTTCAGGCTGGTGAAAATGCCGGCGGTGACAGCAGGGGAAAACAGTCAGCGGCCATTCTCGTTGTCAGAGAGAACAGCGGGCATCAGGGCTGTTCTGACAGGTTCATTGATATCTGTGTTTCAGATCATGAGGATCCTGTCTCGGAACTGATAAGACTCTATGGTATATGGGAAGAATACAAAGTTTTCCCGGTATATCTTGATGCCGGAACTGAACTCGAAACTCAATGGGCTCTCGAGATCATGGAGAGAAGCCTCCAGAATACGGAGCCGGATCCTCAGGTTCTCAACTACTACGCCTGGACACTTGCCGAGAGAGGATTGCAGCCGGAGAGGGCTGTCGCCTTAGCGGAGCAGGCCCTGGAGCTGGCTCCAGAAGATCACAACATCATGGATACACTGGCTGAAGCTCTTTTCCGCAGCGGTGATGCCGGATCTGCAGTGGAATGGGAACTCAGAGCTCTCGAACTGGATCCTGACAACGGGTTCTATCAGTCACAGCTGTCCAGGTTCAGAGCTGCTCTGGAAGAATAAAACTATCGTGTCCGCAGTTACGAAGAGTTTCATCTATGTTGCCGTTCTCAGAGATGCAGCATTGAATACTTCCGGTGTCAAAGAACTCAATCCGGAGCGGGACCCGGCCAGGAGATGTGTCAGGGTTGGAAGAATCTCAGGAATTAAACAGCCGGGACAGATATTCCGGAAATGCCGTTTCAAGAATAAACGTTCAATTCTCAAAGGCTACACGACTGAATATGAGAGCGACGGAGTCAGGTCAAAACTCGAGGTCGGTCTGAGACTCGAAAGAGCACTGATCCGGCAATTAAGGCATGAAGGCTGGACAGTTATCAACAAACCTCCCAAACTGGACAGTTCCGTTTACGTTATCGAACTTGATCCTTCTGTCAGAAAACACAGAGATGTCATAAGGAACAATCCGAACGCCAGATCTTCAAAGGTGTGCCTGTATGTAGGACAGACAAGAAGAAGTCCGGAGGAGAGATTTCAGGAACATCATACAGGCGAAGGACAGAAAAAAGGTGGAAGGCATCTCAAGGGGAAATGCGTGAAACTCCGTCCGGATCTTTACGAATTCTACAATCCAATGCCTCTGCTTGAATCACTCGAACTTGAGCGAGACCTCGCTGAAGATTTCAGAGCAAAGGGTCACACCGTTCTGGGTGGTCATTGACCCGCCTCCTGGATTTGTATGACTCCTGAACTCGCTGTCTTCCTGTTGACATGGTTTTCGATCTATGTATTATAAGGTCAGTCCTTTGATGCTAATAGACAAGAAGGAATATTAGGTTAATGTTCTGATCTTAAGGAGTAGATATATGAGAAACGTTACATCTGAACAAGTCAT
>JAUXIK010000100.1 GCA_030620995.1 Candidatus Aegiribacteria sp. | reverse complement strand
AGTGTCTCCCAGCGAACCATATTATGGTATGATACAACTAGTTCTAATCCAATAAAACGCAAACCGAAGAAAGTTTTCCGGAATCCCATCATACTAGCTCGTGAGATGGCTCTGATGATGGAGATGGAAGAATTGAGTCGAGCTGATCTTGCCAGGAAGCTTGGGTTGTCCAGAGCAAGAGTAACACAGATGCTTAATCTGTTGAAACTGCCTGAAGTGTTAATCTCAGAGATAGAAGAGATGGGAGACAACTGGAGCAGTCAGCTTGTTACGGAAAGGCAGTTACGGAGATCGAATAAGCAGTCTACATGATAGAAACTATATTCCTAGACAGAAATCACTTGTTAAGGCTTCTCATCTCAACAGACACAGGCTCGTTGTCTCTGAAATCTCACCAGACTGTATCCTGCATATGTACAACCCGGAAGCAACAGGCTCTCCATTCTGGTTTGTGCCATCCCAGATGTAGGAGTGCTGCCCGCCAGCAAGCTCAGACTCTGCCAGTGAGCAGACGACCCTGCCGGAAAGGTCATACAATTTAATTGAAGTGTATCCCGGCTCAGTAAGCTCAAATGAGATGGATGCGGAGGAGTGGAAGGGATTCGGACTGGCACGTAGGCCAAAGGAAGTCTCCGGTCCTATCCCTGTCTCGATAATGGTGAAGTTAACGGTATCGGTTGCAAAGGCGAGACCCTCATCGAAAGCGGTGACTATAAGCTCGTTCTCACCGATATCGGCGTTGAGGTCGTCCAGATAGGTGTATTTCAAGCCGGTACCGAAGGCATACAGATTCCAGTCCATACCTGCAATGTAAACAACCCCGTCTGTGATCGCTGCGCCGGAGTAGATTAAATTCGAACCTGTTGCATAAGACCAAATATCTTCCCCGGTGTTACAATCCAAAGCAATAACTCTGGCATTATCAGGATAATTCAGGAAATCTCCATAGAAAACGATGCCATCAGCAATGCCGGAAGAGCCGTGTTGGTAACCTGGTACGGACCAGATAGTACTGCCGGTAGACGCATCAAGACAGTGATAGGTATCAACCTGGTCCGCGAAGTATAGCTTGTTGTCATGATAAGCAGGAGTTGCTGCTATGTAGTGATTGGGAGAAATATCAATCTCCCAGATGGTAATACCTGTAATTGCATCAATTGCTCTCGTTCTACCGTCATGCCCGTTTATGTAGATCGTACTATCCACAACAACCGGAGATGAGTCCCAGAAACCCCCACGTACATCATTATTTAGCCAAATGATTGAGCCTGTATTTGCATCCAGTGCATACAAGGGAGTTACTTGATCTTGAACCCATGTTGGAATAAATACCATATCGTTCCAGACCGTCATGCAACTCACCATTCTTCCAAGGAGCGAAACCGACCATATTGACATACCTGTATATGCATCAAAACAATGGACAATGGACGAGTAGTCATTTCTTCCACAGTACACTCTGCCATCAACCACTACAGGTGTGCTCCCACCACCATCAGCATCATCAGTGGCCCAGATGAATTCACCTGTTAATGCATTCAGGCACCACAGAATATCGCTAGCAATGTATAGGTATCCATTCTTTACTGTAACTGCATCGTCAGTTGATCCAACCCGATATTTCCATATCAGTTCACCTGTAGCAGCATCGAGGGCATAGAGGGAATCAGTACCCATGTTGGAGGGGTAGTACACTATTCCATTTACTATCACAGGCGTGGGGAACTCGTGAATATCTCCAGTGACAGGCGCAGTCCAGAGGATTGTGTTGTCCGTCGGGGCAGGTGACTCAGAAAAACCAGTGTGAAGATCATTAGCCATGTATGTGTACCAGTCTGTGTTGAGGCGGGGGATCTGTACAACAGGTTGTCCATTGAGCGAGTAGTGGACCGAGTCGGCTTTCTCGTTTTCGTTCTCCACGATGGCCCTGACTGTGAGTGAGTCGCTGATCCAATAGCTCTGACCTTCGACAGGCTCGGTGATTGTAAGATTGGTAGTGTATATCAAGATTGCTGAAAGGAGAATTCCAAAATTCATAATGTCCTCCTATTTCAAATCCACAGCAATGAGTAATTAGACTCTTCATCTTTCTTGCATCCAATACTTAACTTGATATACTATTCCACATGATGTCCGGTCAAGTAAAATAGAATGTGTTATGCTGAATTGAAATGTACTTAGAATGGAAGTAAGAAAACATGAGATTCCAGTGCGGAAAGGTATGTCATCAACAGACTGGGATTAGTTACCGAAGACATCCAGAACAAGATGAAAATGATCGTCAGAGGAGCGTATGGCTTCAGGAACTTCGAAAACTATAGATTGAGAGTCAGAGCATTATGTGCTTAAATTGGACAGGTGCCCTTGTTTATAGTGTAGAGTCGAACTCATATGTCGTTTTAATGGTGGGTGGCACTGGCGCCTCGGTAGTGTCTCCCAGCGAACCATATTATGGTATGATACAACTAGTTCTAATCAAATAAAACGCAAACCGAAGAAGACTTTCCGGAATCCCATCATACTGGCTCGTGAGATGTCCCTGATGATGGAGATGGAAGAATTGAGTCGAGCTGAGCTTGCTAGAAAACTTGGTTTATCCAGAGCAAGAGTAACGCAGATACTCAATTTACTTGGACTACCTGAAATGCTAATTTCAGAGATAGAAGAAATGGGCGATTATTGGAGCAGACAACTGGTTACTGAAAGAAAATTACGAAGATCGAATAAGTAGTCACGACCAATAACACCTGCTGCACATACGGCAACTCCGAGGCTGACAGTCTCTTTGCACTTGACATGCCACAAAAACATATTATTTTTGTGGCATAGAAGGAGATTGAAATATGATACATTCTATTGACAGCAAAGTATATAGTAGAATAGTAGGGCATAGAAGGGGATGGGTATTTACTCCAAGTAACTTCAAGGATCTGGGAAGCAGAACCGCCGTGGCTACAGCAATCAAGCGCTACAAGCAGAATGGCACTATCAGACATATTGCTTGGGGACTGTATGACTATCCTCGTACGGACCCCCAACTTGGCGTTCTGACACCCTCAGTAGACCAGATCATGACCGCCCTGAAGAAACGAGATGCTATGCGGTTGCAGCACTCTGGGGCCTATGCTGCCAATCTGCTAGGTCTGAGTGACCAAGTCCCTATGAAGATCGTCTTCCTGACCGATGGTCCAGGCCGAAGACTGCAGATTGGTAATAGGCATATCCTCCTGAAACGCACAACACCCCGGAACATGGCAACGGCGGGTAGAATCAGCGGAACGGTGATCCAGGCACTTCGATGGCTTGGACGAAACAATGTGGATGAGCGCATCATGTCGATATTAAGAGGGAGATTGACTAACGCTGACAAGGCACAACTCCTGAAAGACATCCGTTATGCACCAATCTGGATCACACAGATCATCCGCTCTATCGCATGTGAGAGTTGAATCTTATGAACGGGTATATTGATCAACCTGCTGAACGACGCCAACTGATATGTGAGCAGGCTCAGGAGCACTTGAACTTACCTGTTGTTTCGCTGGAGAAGGATTATTGGGTGTGCTGGATTCTCAGAGAGCTTTTCAGTATTCCAGAATGGGGCATGAATATCACCTTTAAGGGTGGTACATCTCTTTCGAAGTGCTGGAATCTGATCAACCGGTTTTCTGAAGACATAGACATCGTGATTGACAAGGAATTTCTTGGTTTTGGGGGCGAGGATAGCCCCGAGAATGCACCAAGCAAGAAGCAGAGGAAAAAGCGCCTTAAGGACATGAAAGAAGCAGCACAGAGGCGAATTCATGACGATCTAGCACCGCTCTTGGCAGAAAGGATCGATGCTTCACTACCCAATTTAGATAAATGGGAACTAATTCCCGCTTCTAAAGAAGAAGACCCTGAGAGGCAGACACTTCTATTCATCTACCCATCAACCTTGACCGATACTGAATCCTACGTTAAGCGGAGGGTGAAAATCGAGATGGGTGCCCGATCGGACAACGAGCCTGCCGACGAGGAGGAAGTGCATCCGTACCTCTTCGATGTATTCCCGGATGTCATTGGTCCAAGTCAATTCTCGGTGAGAGCTTTGGCACCAGAAAGAACATTCTGGGAAAAAGCCATGCTGTTGCACGAGGAAACCTATCGTCCTACAGGGAAAAAGCGGAGAGCCTCACAGATGGCTCGACACTACTACGATTTGTGGTGCTTAGTCACCAAGGGTATTGCTGAGAGGGCGCTTGATCGTGACGACATCTTTAATCGCACGGCTATGCATCGTAAGATTTACTTCAATTGGTCGTGGATGGATTACAGCACACTAAGTCGTGGAAAGCTCCGAATGGTGCCACTACCTGAACAGGAAGCACAGTGGCGTCAGGACTACCAGGCTATGAGCATGGAGATGTTTTTTGGAGAAGTGCCAAACTTCGACGAAGTCATATATGTTATAGCTGAGTTTCAGGAAATGTTTAACAACAACTGACATTCGAGTATGTAGCATGAATCATTGCAGAAAACAGAATCAGCATTTCAGAACATGATAAGATATTCTGCAAAATATAGATTAAGAGTCAGAGCCTTATGTGCCTGATATTGGAAAGTGCCCCCATCGGTGGGGTAGAGCCCCGGGAACACGACATGTCGTTTTAATGGTGGGTGGCACTGGCGCCTCGGTAGTGTCTCCCAGCGAACCATCTTATGGTATGATACAACCAACAATGGAATAATAAAACAACGAAACAAGAAAACTTACCGCAATCCTATCATACTTGCCAGAGAAATGTTCTTAATGATGGAGATGGAAGAATTGAGTCGTGCTGATCTTGCGAGAAAACTTGGTTTGTCCCGGGCAAGAATAACACAGATGCTCAATCTGCTTGGATTACCTGAAATTCTAATTTCTGAGATAGAAGAGATGGGCGATCATTGGAGCAGACAATTAGTTACTGAAAGGCAGCTTAGGAGATCGAGCGAGTTATCCACATAATAAAGAAATTGATTTTTCAGAGCAAAACGGCGTGGATGTTGGTTCTGAGTTGGAATCCCTTTATGGCGTGGATGGGTTTAGGAATATTACACTGACAGGATAACAGTAATTCTTTTATTTGCGCAGCACAATATTGTTCAATAAAAGGACTACACTCCCTGCTGGGCAATTCTGTAACCGGGATGAGTATCCGGGAGAGTAAACTGATTCTGTATTCAGACTAATCACCCCTGACAATGATACATCTCCTGGAAGCGACATGTTCACCTGCGACCAGTCTTATCAGGTACATGCCTGAGCAGAGACCGGAGCCATCGAAGTGTTCGGAGTACATACCTGCGGGAACAGCCTCATCAACAAGGGTTTCAATGAGTCGACCGGAGAGATCGAATACAGAAAGAACTACTTTTGAAGCCTCTGTTAACTGATAACACACAGTGCATGATGAGCTGAATGGATTGGGGAAGGATTTCAGAACCAGCCTTGTTTCAGGTGAAAAGGATTCTTCCTCTTCTACAGTAAGCCAGTAATTGACCCCTCCTCCTCCGAAGGCTCCCATGTCGTTGCGAGTAGTTCCCATTGCAGGCCAGAGGGCGTAACCTGGATTAAATGGATCCTCGGGATCGTTGTATTCCCAGTCGGGATTACCTGCATCTATGCA
>JAUXIK010000132.1 GCA_030620995.1 Candidatus Aegiribacteria sp. | reverse complement strand
ATAGCGGCTGCCAGCAGCTATCATGGATATGATAAAGATCAATGGAATATATCTCATACCTGCAATCCTCCCGGTGGGAAAAACGGAAACAGTTCATTATTATTGAAAAACATAATACTTTTAAATATAAGTCATTGGAGGCTTTCATGTCAGACAGTTTCAGAGTACAGATCCGTCAGGGCATACCGGATTCAATACCGGAACCACCACCGGATCTCGCAGGAGTTGACCATGCCCCCGCCAGACCGGACATACTCAATCCGACAGAGAAGAAACTTGCGTTGAAGAACGCTCTTCGATACTTCCGCAAAAAGTGGCACGCTCAATTGGCTCCGGAATTCGCAAGAGAACTGGAGAAGGACGGCAGAATCTATATGCGAAGATTCCGCCCCTCGTACGAAATGAAAGCCCGTTCCATAAGTGATTATCCCGCGAAAACACCTCAGGCCGCCGCTATCATGCTGATGATACAGAACAATCTTAATATCGCTGTGGCTCAGTATCCCCAGGAACTTATCACATACGGCGGTAACGGAACGGTATTTCAGAACTGGGCTCAATATCTTCTTACGATGAAATACCTTTCCGAAATGACTGAAAACCAGACCCTTGTACTATACTCCGGACACCCCCTGGGGCTTTTTCCCTCCCATCCGGACGCACCAAGAGTTGTTCTCTCGAATGGCATGGTTATTCCCAACTACAGCTCAAAGACGGATTACGACAGAATGGCTGCTCTGGGAGTGACAATGTACGGACAGATGACAGCCGGCAGCTTCATGTACATCGGCCCTCAGGGAATCGTCCACGGAACGACCATAACGCTTCTGAACGCTGGTAGAAAGTATCTCGGCCTTGCCCCTGATGAAAACCTTGCCGGTAAACTGTTCGTTACATCAGGTCTGGGAGGAATGAGCGGCGCTCAGGCCAAGGCTTCTGTCATCGCCGGTGCAATAGGTCTGATTGCGGAAATCAATCCGAAAGCAATCAGGACAAGGTACGATCAGGGCTGGCTCCAGGAAGTCGAAAGCGACCTGGATAAAGTGCTGCTGAGAATCGAAAGAGCCAGAAAGGAAAAGAAACCTCTGTCACTCGGATATGCGGGGAATGTAGTTGATCTCTGGGAAAAACTTGCAGAAGAAGGAATAACGGTTGATCTGGGAAGCGATCAAACCTCCCTTCACAATCCCTATCTAGGAGGATACTATCCCGCCGGTCTATCTTTTGATGAATCAAACAGGATGATGGTTGATGATCCGGACGCCTTCCATGAGAAGGTTCAGGAGTCACTTCGAAGCCAGGTACGAGCGATCAACAAACTTCATGAGAGTGGAATGTACTTCTGGGACTACGGCAATGCATTCCTTCTTGAGGCCTCACGAGCAGCCGCTGATGGTATAAGAAGACCGGACGGGACATTCTCATACCCTTCCTACGTTGAGGATATCATGGGTCCCATGTGCTTCGATTACGGTTTCGGACCGTTCAGATGGGTATGCACTTCATGTGATCACGAAGACCTTAGGAGAACGGATAATATCGCTGCGGAAGTACTTGAGAACATGTCGAAGAAGGCTGATCCCGAAATATCCCGCCAGATGATCGATAACGTTCTCTGGATAAGACATGCTGAAGAAAACAGAATGGTAGTCGGATCGGAAGCCAGAATTCTGTATGCCGACAGACAGGGAAGAATAAACATCGCGCTTGCTTTCAATCAAGCCGTTGCGGATGGAGTGATCACAGCACCCATAGTCCTCGGAAGGGATCATCACGATGTCTCAGGAACTGATTCGCCATACCGTGAGACAGCAAATATCGCGGACGGAAGCATGTTCACGGCTGATATGGCCATTCAGAATGTAATTGGTGATTCATTCAGAGGAGCAACCTGGGTTTCTATCCATAATGGAGGAGGAGTAGGCTGGGGTGAAGTAGTAAACGGAGGCTTCGGTCTTCTGCTCGACGGTTCTCCGGAAGCCGGGAACCGTGCCCGTAATATGCTTACCTGGGATGTTTCCAACGGCCTTGCAAGACGATCCTGGGCCAGGAATAAGGGGGCTATTTATGCCATTAAAAAGGCAATGGATGACGAACCCGATATGAAGATAACAATTCCGGAAATCGCGGACGATGAAATAATCGAAAATTGTTTCAAATAGCAAAGCGATTTCTCAAACACTATTAAATGTAAGGAATAATTGTGAAAAGTATTTTCACGCTGCTTCTGATCTTCTCCGTTGCATGTCCATCCCTGGTCCTGGCGTGGGGTTTTCATGACGCAATGGAGTACGGTTCTCCAATTGTAGCTGTAACTCCGAAATCAAGTGCCATGGGGGGAGTATGGTCAATGCCATCAGGCGGCCCGGCATCGATATTCCTTAACCCGGCTGAATTATCCACGCTGGATAGTACGGTGATAACGGTTGGAACAGGTCTTATTCAATGGAGTACTTATACATATGGAGAGCACTCATTTTCACAGATTCTGAGCGGCACAATTCTAGGATCGCTTACAGCGGCTGTAGGATTCAGACTGACTGACAGGATCTCATTAGGAGCGGGAGTGGCAAGAGTCTCTGATTTCGGTTTCGAAGGTGAGAACCTGGAGATCATGCTGAATGGACCTGGAAGGTACAAAGTATATGCTGTGAACAATCTTGATTCCCGGGGATCTCTCTGGGAAGTAAATACAGGAATGTCCTTCGAATTGAGCGACTGGCTCATTGCCGGCGCGTCGGGAGGGCTCAGGTCAGGCAGCGGATCATGGACACGTGTCTACAATTTAGTGTATGAATCAGTCCCGAATGATACCACCAGCCGGACTGGGATGAGTTGGATTTCTGTGCTCACATAGGTTTTCTCATGCCCTCTGAATTCGGAACTTTCGGGATATCAGGTACAAACGCAAGCGGTCGTTACCGTTCCAGGGTAGCAATCGGATATCAGAAGGATTTTGAAATTCTGAATGGAAGCACGCTTGGCCTTGAAATCGATGTACAATCCATTGAAGAAGACAATTCTGCAGTCTCTGGAAAGTTCTTTGCTATTTTTTCGCAGATGATCCCGTGTGTCAGATCGATCTACAGCGTCGGCTTTGACAGAGCCTCCGATTACAAACGAACGGGACTCTGCCTTTCAACAGGAGCATGTATTGATCTGGGCAGAATGGATCTTGATATGGCAATTTCATGGAGAAGCAGAAGCAGAGCCGGATTCAGTTTCCCGGATCCTAATTTAGATAATATTGACGATTCAGGAACTTACTACAACATCGGATTGAACTGGAAACTGTAACTGATAGAATACCGGAATCCTTCAGAACAATGTGAAGGTTCTTGCCCGAAGTGACGGTCTTACAATGATTGCTCCGAAACAACGATAGGAAATAGAAATGAAATTACTTTTCGCGCTGCTTCTGATCTTCTCCGTTGCATGTCCATCCCTGGTCCTGGCGTGGGGTTTTCATGACGCTCTGGATTACG
>JAUXIK010000101.1 GCA_030620995.1 Candidatus Aegiribacteria sp. | reverse complement strand
ATCCCTGAATGCTCATCCTTTTCCTGAAGGAAGAAACCTGAGTTCCGCGGAAAAAATCCTTGCGCCTTTTCTCTTATGGAAGAAGATTTCTGCCTTTACAGGACTTTGCTCTTCCATCGCGCAGGCAATGGAATTCGACAAAGTAGATGTGGTTTTTTCCTGCTCATCAATGATTATCTCCGCTCCTCCCCTCCTGTTTCAGGTTTCCTCTCCAACGGTCTACATGTGTCATGAATTTCCAAGAAGCCTTTATGAGAAAAACCTCTCTAAAACCAGAAGCCGGCTGACGGATCTTCTGATTCTTCCTGTTCTCCGCAGGGAGAAACGAATGGACCTGAAAGCAGCCAGGTCCGCGGATATTCTCATTGCCAATTCATCTTTCATGAGTCCCAGAATAGAATCCATCTACGGAAGGGAACCTGTTACTGTCCGCCCGGGAATCAATACCGAACTCTTCTCTCCCGGAGACCACATCCGAGACGGTTCCTATTTTCTCTCAGTCGGAGCCCTGTCCCCGTTCAAGGGTCATCACCTTGCAATAGAAGCATTAAGAAAATCTCAAGGGAATGACCGTCGCGAACTTATTGTGGTCGCCGACAGAAGAACCGGAAGATATGCTGAGAAACTCATGGCCATCGCACGAAGGAGCCGTGTTAATCTGCGCATTCTTCAGGGAATTCAGGACAGGGAACTCATTGAGCTGTACAGAAACGCTATCGCCGTTATCTGCGCAGCTCAGAACGAACCCTACGGATTGGTGCCGATTGAAGCCATGGCATGCGGGTGCCCTGTAATAGCGGTCAATCAGGGTGGATTTATCGAGAATGTTGATGACGGTGCGACCGGTCTTCTGGTGCCGAGGTCCGGTTCTGGCATTGCCGGGGGGATCTCGTCCATATTGAGTATGTCCCCGTCATGCCTGAACAAAATAGCGGCTAACGGCAGAGAATTTGTTGTCAGAGAGAGATCAATGCGGACTGAAGCGGAGAAGATCGCCAATCTTCTGGAAAAGGCTGCCGCAAAACGCTAATCCTTAAATTCAGGATAAAGTCTTTTCATGCACTCGGGGCACAGACCATGGCTGAACAAAGCTTCCGAATGGTCGGAAATGTAGGATTCTATCTGTTCCCAGTATCCATGGTCATCACGTATCTTCTTACATAAAGAACAGATAGGAAGTAGTCCGCTGAGGTGTTTCACTTCATTGAGAGCATTTTTGAGATCTTCATTGGTCCTCGCAAGCTCGATGTTCCTGAGCCTGTAGATTTCCGTCTCCCTTTCCTTCTTATCGGATTCATACTTTACCCGCAGTTCATTTATCTTCTGACTGCTTTCTTCGGTGTATATCTTATCATTAAGCGTTTTGTACTTCTTAAGAAATTCAAGAGCTTCACTGAAATTCCCTATCCTCTCGCAAACCTCGGAACAGGATTGATAGATGTTTCTCTTTATTACGGGTGAGTCAATACTATCTATGTTCGCAAGTCCTTTTCCCGCATATTCATAAGCTTCCTTAAACCTGCCGGTACTCGCATAGTTCAGGCTGATGGAAAGCAGCGTCTGTGAAGCGTCATGTATGTCTCCTTTTTCCATCTCGATCTCAAGCGCTCTGAAGAAACAGTCAAGCGCATCTTCGTGATTATTCAGATCATCATGAATCATGCCGATATTGGTGAGAACTCGAGCAATTTTCCATGTTTCACCAAGATCCTCCCTTATTTTCAGAGCTTTCTGATAATACTCCAGCGCTTTCTCAAGTTCGTCTGACCGACGGAAGATGCTTCCTGCGTTGTTGAGAGAATTGGCGAGATTCGTGAGACAGCCGTGTTTTTCAGAAATTTCTATTGCTCTGTTACAATATTCAAGAGCAGTACTTTCGTCGTTCAGGCTGCTGTAAATAATACTGATATTATTCAGCATAGATGATACTTTCAGTATTTCATTCGTTTTCTCAAATATCCTCAGTGCCTTCAGAAAATAGTCAAGAGCTTTATCAATATTTGACAGCTTATAGTAAATAATACCGATTCGGTTGAAAGTATCAGATCTGCTTATTTCGTCATTGGTTATGTCTGTTATTTCAAGGTTTCTGAAACCGTATTCCAGAGCTTTCTGATACTCTCCAATACACTGATAGGCCCAGCAGAGTTCGTTCAGTATTGTGGATTCAAGTTTTTTGTCCTCGTTTATTTCAAGAAGATCCAGACCCTGCTCCCCGAATTCAATAGCCTTTCTTCGATCTGTTTCCCTGTATGCGATAGACAGATCCGCAAGAATCTCAACTCGATCCAATCCGTCTGCTCCCAGGAGCTTCTTTTTCAGAGCTTCAGTATCTTGACTGCCTGGTAAATCGGTCACTTTTACCTTTCAGATCTGTTAAATAGATTCCTGTAGCCTGCCCTGCCCGACAGCCCATCGAAATATCCCTTCCATATCCATGGTATCAGGCCGGGATCTTTCCAGAACAGAAACTTGAATGTTTTTATAATCAGTACGGCGCTGATGTAAATGAAAAACACAGACCTCATGCCGGGGCCGAGCATTTGCCGCGATAGAATCAATCTGTTTCTCTCTGAGAAGTAGACTGCAAGCGGTGACAATTCCCCTCCGCTTCCTGATGCGACATGATGAACGACCTCTCCCGCCGGAAGAAGCCATATGGAATACCCGGCGAGAATAACTTTCCTGCAGAGATCGGCATCTTCATAATACATGAAGAAATCATCCCGAAAGCCGCCTGTCCGTTCAAAAAGCTCCGTTCTTATCATCATGGCGCAGCCTGAGGCGAAATCTACTCTCACTGCTTTATCCGGAAGATCATTTCTCGAAGGATAAGTCTGCTGGTCAAATCTCATCTTCCACGGAATGAATTTGCCCCCCGCGCTCCATATCCGTTCCGGTTCCGATGCGTAGTATACAGGTGGGGTCACGATGCCGGCCTCCGGATTATCGGCTAGAAATTCAGCAAGCTTCAAGACGGCGCCGGAAGCAATTTCGGCGTCATTATTCAGGAACAGGGTAAATTCAGCATTATCCTGCCTGGAAATAAGAAAACCCTCGTTGTTGCCTCCGGCAAAGCCGGTGTTCTCACTCATACGCTTGAACCGAATACAGGTGCATTTCTGAACCCAATCCGGAATTTCTCCGGCGGAATTGTTATCCACAAGCGTTACTCTGATATCCACCCCTTCGGATTGCATGAGGGAATCAAGACATTTCCGAGTAAGCTCCCACTGACCGTAATTAACGAGTACAACAGCTACTTTCCGCAAGTTTCCTCCGATCCATAAAAAACTTGTATCCTGTCGGACAACATTGATAAATATAATTGCCAGCCGGGTATGTCATAACACTAACAAGATTTTTGTGAAATATCATCAAACCCTGATCGACCGGGAATACTTCCGGTGATATCGTTTTTTCAGGTGGAGAAATCCGGGAAAATAAAACAGATGAGCAATATTGGGACGTGACCCTGTCCACACATGTTTTCCTGATTGAATTGACAATGCCCGACGAATGCTGATAGTATGTATCATTAAGAATACAGCGAAACAGAAGATACCGGAGAGATTTAAGAATGAATCTTAAAAGAATGCTTGGCAGGTATCTGCAAAGGTCTCACCGTTTCCCGTAGGTAAGACTTCGGGGCAGCAGGAACCTGATAATCAGGATGGACACAACGAACAGGTGTAATCTTCGCTGTTCTATGTGCTGCATGCGGTTGGCTGATAAGGATCCTGACCGGAAGTGGCACGATATAGATCCTGATCTATTTGAAAGGATCGCTTCTGAGCTGTTCCCCATAGCCTCTGTCGTTGGGCTCTCATGCGGCGCGGAACTGTTCGTCAATCCGGATTTCGGCAGATATCTTGACCGCCTTTACCGGGCTGATGTGCCTGTCAGAGAGGTCGTGACAAATGGTATCCTTCTCAATTCGGAGAATATCGGTGTCCTGCTTGAATCCCCCCCTACGTCACTGTTCGTATCAATAGACGGGGCCACTCCTCAAACCCATGCCAGGATAAGAGGCGGTGCGGACCTGAATCTTATCATCAGCAATATGATGGAACTGATCTCCGAAAGAGACAGAAGAAGAATGAAGTTCCCGATGCTCTCTTTCAGTGTGACACTGCAGAAAAGCAACCTGCATGAACTGCCGGACATCCTGAAACTCGCTTCCTCAGTGGGAGCTGTGTCCGTCGGTGTTGTTCCGCTGGTACCGTTCTCAGGACTGGACATGACCGGAGAAACGATCAATCCTGATTCACCGGAGGTTTCAAGGCAGATCCGTCTGGCCGGTGATATCGCCTCCGAACAGGGGCTTATTTTCAACTTCCCTTCTGCCCCTTCTCAGGAGAAGCTCTTATCATGCCCATATCTCGATAACTGGGTATACATAGATCCTGACGGCAGGATAAATCCCTGCCCGCACTGGAATACTGCCGAACCACTTGGAGATATGTCTCGTGACAGTTTCTTCGAGATATGGAATGGAACTGCATACACGGCGCTTCGGGACAGAATTTCAAGGGGAATCTATACCAGCAACTGTGCGGTATGCCCGGAAATGTCACGATCCGGCAGTGAAATCTCAAAAGGTTGAGTTAAATATTCAATTGCCGCGTCACCTGCTTCATGCATGCAGGATACATTGGAAGTAATTACCGGGCAGCCGCACTGCATTGCCTCGATGATCGGAAGCCCGAAGTCCTCATTTGAGTGAAGAAAATAGAAATGCTGCAGCTAACGAGTAGAATTTCACCAGGGGGCCTGACTCGTTAAAGAACACTATATTTTCTCTGTGGTTTATCAACCGGCTTCAGGTCATAAGTATTTCAAAATACCGGATGCACAGCGAAAATCTGTTATCCACAATATTGACCATGGAAAGTTTCAGGTAGTATCATCCGCTTCAGGTGAAGAAATCTACATTGACAGAGTAGGTGTGGAATGAAAGAACTCTCAGTTGTTATCCCCTCGAAGAACGGGGCTGAAATTCTTCGGAAGTATCTTCCTGCAATTATAGAGGAGGTGCAGGCTGCCGACGGCGAACTCGTTGTTGTAAATGACTGCTCCGAAGATGACACGCGGGAAAGGATATCAGCTAAATTTCCTTTTGTAAAACTTATTGAGCGAACCGGTGAACCAGCGTTCTGCAGAGCAGTCAACCTGGGAATGAGAATTGCCTCAGGGAAGTACCTGCTTCTTCTGAACAACGATACGGTGCCTGAAAGGGGTAGCTTCGCGGCTCTGCTTGATTCGCTGAAGAAAACCGATGACTCGATTGCAGTTGCAGTGCCGTCCATACCGCGGCCTGACGGTTCCGATGACAGTGCTTTCCGCTGGCTTTTCAGAAGGGGGCTTGCGGTCACAGGGCAATTTTCTCAGGGGCATCTTTATCCCTCCGGCGCATGTGCTATGTGGAAAAGAGCCCCCTGGGAAAAGCTTCAGGGCTTTGACTGCAGATATGCACCGAT
>JAUXIK010000045.1 GCA_030620995.1 Candidatus Aegiribacteria sp. | reverse complement strand
TGTAATTCTTTTCAATAAACATCAGCTACCGGTTGCACTCCGAGCCTTTGCAGAAGTCCCATCAATGGCTCGTAATGACTTCCCTTCCAGTATATCTTATCGCATTTACAGCATTTCTTAAACTCGTTGTAGTGTTCTTTTGTCAGCGGCTCAAGCCGGTTTATGATTTCCTTCTTATCTACAATTTCCAGGAGTGCCCCACAATCAAGACACCTTGTAAATGGTTTAGTATTCCCCCTCAGGTCGAGTCTTTCAAGAATTTCACGGGCCTGCTCCTCGGGATCCTGGCTGTGAAGATAGCATCCATGAGTTACGATGCTGCGCTTGAGAAGCATCGTATCTCTTGTCAGTAGGATTCTATCCTCCCCGGCTGATATTTCCGCAAGCTTTTCATCCGGAATGTTCCCGGGAAACCCGGCGTCGAATCCAAGGAGTCGGAGGATTAAAGCGAGTTTTCCAAGGTGCACATCGAGAATAAACCGGGTTTTCCGGAGAGGTTCCGGTCGGAGTTTTACAAGCGGCGTGATATCAAGACTCTCGAATACGGGATAAACACTGATTCTGTCACCCGGTTCAACATTGGTATTGAAATCAACTGATTCACCGTTAATAAGAATTATCTCTATCTCGGTATGGGGGATTCCTGCTGATTCAATGAGATGTTTTAAAGAGAACCCGCCGTTCAGTGGATAGGTGAATTCTCTCTGACGCCATTTTTTCGGAAGGAAGTTATTCAGTTCAGCATAAGCCCTGACAGTAACGAATTCATGCTTGCGGTCAGTATCGTTCATCTTTTCTCCAGACGCCCTTCGCTTCATAATCCGTACATATCAGCAGAATGTCTAGTCCTCCCGGCGGAGAACAGCGAGGAAAGCTTTCTGGGGAATCGCGACACTGCCGACCATTTTCATTCGTTTTTTACCGGCTTTCTGTTTTTCAAGGAGTTTCCGTTTACGTGTGATATCCCCGCCATAGCATTTGGCGGTGACATCTTTCCTGAGGGCTGTGATGGTCTCCCTGGAAATAATCTGCCCGCCTATTGCGCCCTGTATGGGTATCTTGAACTGCTGTCGCGGTATCTCATCCCTCAAATTCTTGCATGCGCTGACCGCCCAGGGGCGAGCCCTGTCACGGTGTACAAGCATTGACAGAGCGTCGACCTTTTCATGGTTCACGAGTATGTCAACTTTTACAAGATCACTGCGCCTGTATCCATGTGGTTCGTAATCGAAGGATCCGTATCCCTGGGTCACGGACTTGAGTTTATCGTAGAAATCGTACACAACTTCCCCAAGCGGAAGGTCTGCTTTTATTTCCACACGATTCTTGCCAACGTAGAGATTCGAGTAATTCTCTCCACGCCTGTCCAGGATGAGCTGGGTTACCGGACCAATGTATCGGTCAGGCATGATAATGGATGCCCTGATGATCGGTTCCTCGGCGAAATCTATTGTTGCGGGATCAGGATAGAGGTTGGGGTTGTCCACTCTAACCGTTTCCCCGTTGCTAAGAGTGATTCGATAGAGAACGGTAGGAGCTGTCAAAACCAGAGAAAGCCCGAATTCTCTCTCAAGCCTTTCCTGTATTACTTCCAGATGGAGAAGTCCCAGAAAACCACATCTGAAACCAAAACCAAGTCCGGGAGAAGAAACCTTTTCATATATGAGAGAGGCATCGTTCAGTTTAAGACGCTCCAGCGAGGAGGACAGATCTTCGTAATCCTCGGATGAAACCGGAAAGATGGATGAGAAAACAACAGGCTTGACCTCTTCAAATCCATGGAGTGGTTCATCCGCGGGGTTCTGGCTTAAGGTTACAGTATCACCCGAACGGACATTCTCTACGGTCTTTATACCGGCGATCAGATAACCAACTTCCCCTGCGATCAACCCGGGGCAAGGTTCTCTTCTGATTCCAAAATGACCAACCTCTTCCACAATATGATTCTTCCCGGTGGCCATAAGTAAAATCTCATCACCCTTGCTGATTACACCATCCTCTATTCTTACGTATACAATCACACCTCTGTATGGATCATAAACACTGTCGAACACTCTCGCCCGAAGCAGAGTATCTGAATTACCTTCTGGTTCTGGAATCTTTTCAACAATTGCTTCGAGGAGTTCTTCAATTCCCTCACCGGTTTTCGCGGAAATACAGATGATATCATCTACGTTGAGGCCAAGTTCTCCTTCAATCTCCCCCATTACTTCAAGAATATTCGCGGAAGGCAGGTCTATCTTGTTTATTACAGGAATGATTGTGAGGTTCTGATTCA
This sequence comes from Candidatus Aegiribacteria sp., assembly GCA_030620995.1. GTDB lineage: Bacteria > Fermentibacterota > Fermentibacteria > Fermentibacterales > JCC-6 > Aegiribacteria. The sequence goes on along the minus strand of JAUXIK010000045.1, from coordinate 19,412 downwards.
TGGCCTTGTAAAGATTGGCAACAGTCTGAGCCTCGACTCCCTGAGCCGCGTCGATAACCAGCAATGCGCCCTCACAGGATGCCAGTGCTCTCGAAACCTCATATGTAAAATCAACATGTCCGGGGGTATCTATCAGGTTGAGTTCATACTCCACTCCGGCTTCTGAAGAGTAGACCATCGTTACAGCCGTACTCTTGATCGTAATACCGCGCTCCCTCTCGATATCCATCGTATCGAGCATGAGATCGTGAAACTCCCGATCCGATACAGTACCGGTAGCCTGCAGCAATCTGTCTGCAAGAGTTGACTTACCATGATCTATATGCGCGATTATGCAAAAATTCCGAATACTCTTATTCAAATCTTCTCCTCCGCCGGAAATGCTAATATGATTGGGGATTGAGATGTTTCCAAAAGGAAGGAGAACGAATTGGATTTCAAACCGAACAATCTTCAGATTGTTAACAACTGCATAATCGGCGAGGGCACGAAGATCTGGAATTTCGTGAACATGTATGGATGTACCATAGGCAGGGACTGTATGGTCGGATGTTTCACCGAAATACAGAAGGGTGTCACGATCGGTGACAGAACAAGAGTACAGAGTCACAGCTTTGTCTGTGAAATGGTTGAGATCGGCAGCGACTGCTTTATCGCGCACGGAGTCATGTTTATTAACGATATCTATCCTCCGCAACCGGATCCCGCGGACTGGAAGGGAACGGTTATCGAAGACGGCGTCAGTATCGGCTCAAATTCGACCATTCTTCCTGTCCGAATAGGGAAAAATGCAATCATCGGCGCCGGAGCAGTCGTTACAAAGGATGTTCCGCCGGGAGCAGTTGTAGCAGGAAATCCAGCGAGAATATTCAGATATCGGGAAGTGTAAGGAACGATAGAATAGATATGCCTGTCAACGGCAGTTTCAGAAGTATGTGCGCTGTTGAGTAGCGCGGAAAAATATTCTATAGTATAGTTAAGATATATATTATTTTGGTTACACATGAGGAACCGTCTCACAGGCAGTATCCTGAATGATATTCTTATGAATTACTGCTTCTGGAAACTAATTTCCGGGAAAATGGTTATGCACTGCAGAATGAAAAATTGCAATTGAAAGCAGAATCAAATAAACTGAGAAAACGGAAGGAGCACCATGAAAGCATTAGCATTTCTTATGCTGTTTACAGCAATGGCTTTCTCTGGAACCATCACCCCTGAACTAAGTGAAATAATGGGGGAAACAGATGGTGGAGATTTGATCAGAGTACTTATAAAGCCCATCGGAATGGTTGATGTAGAGTACGTAATGAACGCAACTCAGGGAATGAATCGTGCTCAAACGCGCGAATTTGCGGCCGGGGTCATGAAAGACAGGGCAGCGAGTTCTCAGGCGGGAATCCTTGAGCAGATCGCGACTCTTCCAACCGGAAGCGTTGAGGATGTTCATCCCTTCTGGATCGTCAACGCCATCGCCATATCAATGACTCCTGAGGCGATTATCGCTATCTCGGACAGGGAAGATATTCTTTACATCCGTTTCATGCAGCAGAGTGATATTCTAATTGAACCTGTAGATATTCACACCGCGGATGATTATTCCAGGGGCAACGCATGGGGAGTCGACAAGATCGGCGCTCCCGATGTCTGGGCCATGGGATACTACGGCAGCGGCATTATTGTCAGTGTTGTCGATACCGGAGTCAACTACAACCATGTGGATCTGCATAATCAAATGTGGCATGATACACCTGCCGGATATCACTACGGATGGGACTTCGATGATAACGATGGTGATCCTATGGACACTTACGGACATGGAACTCACTGCGCCGGCAGCGTCGCAAGTAATGGAAATGCCGGCACTACCTGCGGTGTCGCTCCATCCGCGACTATCATGGCTCTGAGAGTCGGTGTCTCTTTCAGCGATGAGCAGGATGTCTGGGATGCCTTCCAGTTCAGCATCGACTACGGAGCAGATGTTATTTCCACTTCTCTCGGATGGCCTCAGAGTCAGAATCCCGACCGTTTTACCTGGCGCGAAACGGAAAACAATGTTCTCGCAGCCGGTATCTGTCATTCAATTGCAGCTGGAAATGAAGCCGGAAATCCCGGAACACCGGGTGACATCCGCACACCGGGTGATGTGCCTCCGCCCTGGCTGCATCCTGACCAGACAACAATCGGCGGGCTCAGCGCGGTTGTTACTGTAGGCGCGACCGACATTAATGACAACATCGCGAGTTTTTCCAGTCGCGGTTACTCAACCTGGATGTATGAATCGCCCTGGTTCGACTATTCTGACGTATCACCGTTTATTGGACTGATCGATCCTGATATCTCAGGTCCCGGAGTCAATATCACGAGTTGCAAGCATAACAACAACACGGGATATACAACCATGAGCGGTACATCCATGGCAACACCGCATCTTGCAGGCTGCATGGCTCTTGTTCTCGAAGCCAATCCTGCTCTGTCACCTGCGCAGGTCGATTCGGTTCTTGAAGTCACAGCCCTCGATCTCGGTGATCCGGGCAAGGACAATGTTTCCGGCGCAGGCAGGGTACAGATATACGAAGCAGTTATAGCCGCGCTCAATGTTGGTATTGATGGGGCAACCGGTTCAACTCCCGAATCAGGACTCATCCTGTCCGTAGCCGGATCAAACCCTTCGTTTGGAACTTTAATGTTCGATCTCTATACGGAAATATCTGCTGATATGGAAATCTCCATTTTCGATATCACAGGTCGAAAAGCTGCCGTTATTCAAAACGGTTCCCTCTCTCAGGGAAATCACAGCTTCACCTGGAGCGTTCCCGGAAACATCGGTAACGGCATCTACTTCCTGAGAGCTTATAGCGATCAGGGTTCGGTTTCAGAAAGGTTTACACTGCTCAGATAAATAGTGCCTGTCACTATCAAGCATGAAGGGGCGGGAGAAATTCCGCCCCTTCCTTATTTAATGTAACTACGACTGAAGGTTACTCGTCCTATATAGAGACTGGTTGATCAGTCTATTGATTCTCAGGCATTTCCCAATGGGAGGGCCATTTTACTCCCTCCTCCGAAGGACCGGAGGAAAGAAGATATCGATAAAGATCAGTATAATTGTCAAATTCCTTCGCTGACAGTTTCAGTTCTTCAATTACCAGGAGGGCTTTTCTGTAACATTCCAGAGTTTCCTCTCTTCGGTCTTTCTTCATGTACAGCATTCCAAGGGAGTCAAGCGTAATAGCTTCCAATCTACGATTTCCTATTTCCCGATGTATTTCAAGAGCTTTCCGATAACACTCAAATGCTTCATCCAGCTGGCCCTGCTGAAAATGCAGAATACCCAGGTTCCCAAGGGTAATTCCCTCACTTCTGCGGTTCCCGATTTCCCGGTGTAGTTTCAATGCCCTCTGGTAGTGCTCCAGGGCTTCCTCAATCCGTTCCTGGTCTCTGAAGGGATTACCAAGGTTGCCCAGTGCGATCCCCTCGCTTCTGCGGTCCCCTACTTCTCTGTATATCTTCAGTGCCTTCTCGTAATACTCAATGGCTTCATCGATCAGATCCTGATCCAGGTAGAGGTTGCCCAGGTTTCCCAGCACAACCCCTTCTATTCTGCGATCTCCGACTTCCCTGTTTATTTCAAGAGCTTCCTGGAAATATTCACCGGATTCCTTCAGATTGCCCTGAATTCGAGTCAATATGCCCATATTTCCCAGTGCTATGCCTTCATTCTTCCGGTCGCCGGTCTTCCTGTGCAGATCAATTGCTCTTCGATAGCAGTCCAGGGCTTCTTCCAGGCGACCGGTAATCCTGAATACATTTCCCAGTGCAGACAGTATCTTGCCTGTCCATTCCTTGAGCTCGTTATCTTCTGCTATATTCTGCATTCTGATCAGCAGTTGCTCCTGCTCCTTTCTTTTTCCAAGGAGTTCTAGAGTCCTGTTCCTCAGGAAGAGCACATCAAGAAGCTGCTCGTTTCGTTCAAGCTCCTCCAGATCCTCACACAGCCATAATTCAAGTTTTTCGGACAGTCTAAGAGCAGTGTCGTGCTGATAATTCATAACGGTATGATTGAGATTTTTAATGCCCCATAGAATGGCCTTCTTCCTGACTTCGGCCCTTTCCCAGTGATAGGTCAGCATAGCAGCTGTCTCGTATTCCTCTTCGGAATACATTTCCTCGATCAGCTGGGCCGCAATCCGGTGAAGCAGCTTTCTGTTGCTCTCAAGAATACTGTTATATGCGGTCTCGTGGATAAGGATATTCCGGAACATGTATTTCTGTTCTAAAGCACTACCTGTCTCTATGATGAATCGCCTGCGTTCGAGATTGTTGAATACACTCTGGCATCTTTCCTCAAGTGAAAGCTCCTCGATCAACCTGTTGTAAAGCTGTAGCTTGAATTCAACTCCAAGCACTGAGGACTTCTGAAGAGTACTCTTCAATTCTTCGGGAAGACGATCCAGTCTGGATTGAAGCAGTCCTGCAAGGGACGAAGGTATGTAGATGTCACTCAATGTGTTGCTGAAATTCCATTCTTCGCAGTTCTCATGCAGTATGTCTAACTCAACAAGATTAAGGATAAGTTCCTCCAGAAAGTATGGATTGCCTTCCGCATGCTTGAAGAGGAATCGTTCAACTTCCGATGAAACACTGCTGTTATCGATATCACTTATTCCGGAGAGGAATTTCCCGATCAGTTCCTGACAGTCCTTTTCACACAGTTCCGATAGGAATACTTCTTCAAATTCCGCATAGCTGTTTGAAATATCGAACTCCACAGTTTCCCCGTGTGTACGTTCAGGTCTGTACAGAAGGAGGAACAGTATCGAATTTTTACTATTACAATTGGCGACTATGAACTCAAACACTCTTCTGCAGGTATTGTCTATCCAGTGGAGATCATCGAGAACAATCAGTAAGCGCTTCTTCCTTGATAGGGCCTTAAGCAGGTTGCGGAAAGCCAATCCTGTCTCAAGAGCTATGGCACTGTTGTCCAGTTCAACCAGCCTTCTGTCCCCTGATTTAATTGACAGCAGTTCCGCAAGGAAGGGTGCTGAATTTGTCAGGTCCTCATCGGAAAAGGAAATGAGCCGCTCTTTGAAATCAGAGTAATCCAGTTTATTCCCGTGCTCTAACTCGAGGAGATCCCTCAGAAGAGATGTCCAGAGCCAGTATGCAGGCTGCGCATAGGAAAGCGCCTGGCTTTTCAGAACAAGGATGTTGCTCCTGTCATCACATTGCCGCCGGATGAATTCATGAACGAGACGTGATTTCCCCATGCCTGCTTCACTCTTGATGCCAAGTACCAAGTGTTTCACACCGCCCAAGCGGTTCGTTCCTGTTCCTCCGGATTCCTGGAGAGCAAGCTTATTGTCCAAGATGGACATTTCATCGGACCTGCCCACGAAGCTGGAAGTACTGATCTTTTCCATGCGATCCCATCGGGCTTTGAGTTGAGTTCCGGGACCCGTAGGGCACCATACATGAACAGGATCTCTGATACCCTTGATGGATATACTTCCCATATCCTCCCAGCAGATCATATTGCCGCATTTGTCCTGCACATTATCCGGTACAAGAATGCTGTTTACCCCTGCGGCTTCCTCCATGCGCGAAGCGAGATTCACAGTTTTACCAATTGCCGTCAAGTGACCTATTGCATCAGGGGCAACAGTCACAGGACCGCTGTTAATACCGATACGGGCTGTGATGGGAATCCCTGTTTCCGTAAGGATGCTGCTGGCTGTTCGTATTGTATCCAGCATTCTGAAACCGCAGGAAATGGCTCTGATACTGTCATTTTCTCCGGCTTTTCTGGCCCCGAAGAGAACCATGATCCTGTCCCCTTCGATCTTATCTACATATCCTTCATATTCTTCAGACACATCAACCAGAGCATCCATTATACTCTTGGCTATTTCATGGACCGCTTCATGATCCAGTTTCTCAGACAGAGAAGTGAAACCGTCCAGATCAAGGTACAGAACGGCGATATCCCTCCGTTCCCCTGGTTTCAATCTGAACTGCTCACTTCTTGCAGGCACTCGGATTCCCCTCTGCTGATCCAGTGTCTTTTGAAGGCTCGATCTGAAATTCAGTGTCATCTGTTACCCCATGGACAATTATTTCAAAGCCCTGTAATTGCCCCTCTCCGATTATGATAACAAATGCATAACCGATGATGGCAGTAAAGCATATACAAACGCCTATCACAGATTGATGATAGACCAGCCCGGTACTGCGACAATTCCGCGCTTGTCAGATCAACCACTTCTACCCGGAAAGATCTATTCCTGATTGTACTGACAATGGTAGGGTGAGTAGAAGTACTGCAGTAACTCCAGTTCCCCTGCAGCATCCAGTGAGTCCTTCCAGTGAGTGTATGTCAAACCATCAATAGAAATTCCAGTAACCCGCTCTATCCGAGTAGTATCTCCAAGATGATGGACGTATAAATCAGCATCTTCGATATCCAGAATGATGCTTTCGCCCACATGATCTGACAGGAAATAGTCCATCAGACAGTCTGTCGACAAGAAAGATCTGACTGCTCCGTCTTCATCCCTCACGACAGGGTTGAAATAGTCATCAATCTCAAAGCCAAGAAACACACCCGGGACTCTGAAGGTATTATGTTCAGTTATGACTGTGAATTCGAAATCATCTGAAACATAACCGAACAGAATCATAAAAATAATAAACAGACTCATTTGCCACCTCCCGGAAAGCGTTTTTTACAATACATCTTATACCAGCTGAATATTACTACTCCCCCCGGCTTACGCAATGGGAGTATCAGTACATGCCGGCAACATTAGAATCCTACCATTTAATGCTTCAGCAGTTTCAGCCTATCCACGCTATTGAATACAACTTGCAGAAACACTGATTATCCTTTAAATCTCTTCATCACGCTCGACCCAGCGATATCTACTTCCTGAGAGCTTATAGCGATCAGGATTCGATTTCAGAAGGGTTCACATTGATAAGATAAATAGTGCCTGTCACTATTAACAGGCAGGGGCGGGATTTCTCCCGCCCCTGCTTTCTCCATTCAGCTGAAACTAATATGTTTTCTGGAAACTGAGCTGAACCTGAATTGAACCAGCTCCATCAGGCGGAGCCGGAATATTCAATCCTTCAAGAACTTCGCAAATGTTATAATCAATATCGCGCTCAAGACCGCTGCCAATTACTGAAACAGCGGTGATATTTCCATTGCTGTCAACCTCAATACTGAATGTGACCATACCTGAAGGCCACTCGTCAGCATCATCAATTTCGTCAAGGCAGTTCTGATATACTTCTGTCAGATCCGCAAGAAGTTCCCGAACAGCAGAGCGAACAACCGATGGAAGCAGTCCCAGTGTGGGAGAAGCGGATACAAGGCTGACACTGCCGAACCAGGGGGTTTCCTGCTCGTAGTAATAATCACCGTCAATAGATTCCTCACATTCATCGAAGGATACATAACCTCCCGCACCCAAACCGGCCACAGGCGCTGACTGCATGGTTCTTGAGAAAGATCCTCTGTTGCCGGAGTAATGCATTGTCTCCCCGCCTGTAGTGCCGAATACACCATCATATGAAACACCTTCAGGCATATTCACGGGAACCTGAACCGTTACTGGAGAACCATCAGGATCGGTTCTGATCTCTTCGCATACTGCCACGAATGATGTGTACTCACTCATTATCTGATAGTCGAGAGCTGTGTCGGTTATCTCATCTATGATGTCCTGATTCTGATCAATATAACCATATGCATTGTACATCTGGCGGTTGAGGTCGTGTATCTTCTTCCGGGCCCAGAGAGTAGCGATGACATCGTTGTCTTCCTCGTGCGCCGGAAGTGCAACCCGAACATCTCTGTTCCAGCGTCTGCCTGCGACAACACCGGAGAGATGAACTGTTTCGTTTCCGGAGCCATTGTACTGGCCAACTATTATCAGAGGTTCTCCGGCGTACAGGTCAGGAATTCTGGAGGGATATACGTCGTGAACATCAAGGTCGCCCCAGTTAATACTGATCCCGACAAGGTAGGGATCGTTGATTTTTTCGTATATCGCGCTTACTGCTTCGGTGGGATCTTCATTCAGTCCCACGTAATACGCGTGCCCGCGCCCTTCTTCAGCCAGACCTTCAATGAGGTATCTGTTAGGACTTGAGCCTACTCCGACACTGAAAAGTCTGGTGTTTTCTCCCATTGTGCTCTGCAGTTCACCAAGTATCTCCGCCTCGTTACCAATGAAACCATCGGTAAGGAAAATGACGAATCGCATCCTGTCAGGATCTTCAGGATAGCCGATGGCGGCTCTTACTCCCTCTATCATCATCGTTCCGCCACAGCCGCTCATGTTATTGATGAACCGTACGCCCTGCTCGATGTTGTTTTCAGTATTGCTCAGCGGACTCCTGGACATGCTGCTTGCAGTCTCGCTGAATCTCATGATCTGGAATGTATCATCCGGATTCATTCCCTGAATAAATTGTCTTACCGTTTCCTTGGCAACATCCATTGGCTGGCCGCTCATTGAGCCGGAACAGTCAACAACAAAGAACATTTCCTTTGGAGTTATCTCATCGATACCAATATCAGCATCGGGCTGGAGGATGAGCATGAAGTGGCCGCCCAGTTCACCATTATGAGAAATTACTCCGGTCTGAATTTTATCGGATGCTGTTGTGTACCTTAGCACAAAATCCCTGTTGGGGATAACATCATCATCCTTGAGTGAAATGGTAACATTCCCGGCTCTCCAGTTCAGATCGACATCAACCTCGTGATTCAGAGACTCGAAATCCTGTATCCCGACACCTGCGTTGATGGTGACGGAAAGCTCGATGTCATACCCTGTCCTGGTTCCTTCCGGTACGATAGGAGGAGTAATCCTGTCGGCATCTTCTACAGAAGTCGCAACTTCATACATGTCGAATATTCTTCGCACAAAACCGCCCGGCGGCACAAATCTGGGTCCTACAACCATCGGGAATACAATTTCATATTCACCATCATCGTACTCTACGGGCGCTACGTAACTGATCTCAATTACAATACTGTCACCGGGAAGGATATTCCCGACACTCTGTGTAAAGATGTTCGGACGTTCCTGTTCGAGCAGACTTGCAGTCTGACCGGATGCAATTGCCTGTTCATAAATCTGCCTCGCAAGATCCCTCTCGTGGATTTTTCCCTCGATGAACCTGTCACCTATCCACATGTTCATTCTGTCAACCGCACCGCTCTGAGGGAGAGGAAATGTGTAGACAGCTTCTATAACCTCATCATATGGGTTTCCATAAATCTGGCGAACTGTTGCTCGCTGGAGATTTCCGCTTATGGTTATCTCCACCTGGGTATGTTCCAGCGGAAGCTCGCCTATCACGCCTTCTTCTCCAACAACCTGCATCCTGCCCGCAGTCGATTCAGCCCTTGAATCTTCCTGGGAGAAAGTGGTTGCCACAGCAAGGATCAGTACTGTGATTATCAGGTGTTTCATTCTTTCAGACCTCCATGTTAAAGTTTGCTGTTTCCGGTTCTGATACATGGAAGGTCGGCAGGCTATTCCATTATGTTAATTTAGAACGGTAGTCAATCGGTTTCTGATATAATCCCCTTTTCGAACGGAGATAATGTACACTCCTGCTGGAACCCTTCTGCCATCCTGGTTGGTTCCTTCCCAGGATACTCTCTGTGGAGAGAATATTGTAGTCTCCCAGATCAGCCGACCGGCAAAGTCATGAACGGACACTTCGGCAGAACCGGCAGAGTAATCGACGTAAAACGCGATGGGCGCGTCCCTCTTGGCGGGATTGGGATATGGCGGAGAAACAGTAAGCGGAACGGGAGGCACCGGGCCATCACCGTGAGACTGTCTTACGATAAGAGCAGGATCCATGAATGCGCTCCAGGAAAGAAGACACTGGAATGTTCGATCATATCCACCGTGCATATATGGAATCCGAAGATCCTTTGCTATGGAGAATGCAAGTCCTATACTGGGAGAGTGCTCCCAGAAAACCTGCCTGGCCAGATCGATGCACATCCATTCACTGGCACCCAGAGAGGGCCAGAATCCTTCCCATCCGTAGCTGGTATTGAACATCACCGCCACTCCGCCGCCATCCGGAGCATTCAGAAGGGCTTCAGCACAGCAATCCGTATCAACGTACTTCGCTGGATGACATGCTATACTGGTGTGGATTCCGGTTTTCTTACCATTATTAAGACTGTCCGTAGCAATCCAGTTCGTCATCATACCCATAGGCGCTGAACTCCAGAAAATCCCTGTCCCATATTTACTTCCATGTCCGGCGTAGTGGTTCCAGCCGGTACCGCTGCTGATAATTGGAATATGGGTGTCAATTCCATCACCATACAATATTTCATAAGCTTTTGTTATCTCCCATGATGCAGGCATCGTGACTGCGATCGAATCACAGCCTTTTGCTCCGGTGTATCCGATATCCTCAAACAGCACCGCTCCGCAGAGTACAGCCCTGGAAGGCCAGTCTTCCGGTGTCGTGCTGCTCTGGTAAGTGATATTCTTCTGAACAAAGATCGCAGCTTCCCTCACGGTTGAGAATAATGCTCTTCCGAGAAGAACATCCGCATAAAGATCAAGGTCGTCGTCCGGCTGCCCGAATCTGCCGTCACCGTTGCCATCCCACGTTCCATCCAGGTCAGCGAAATAGAGATCAACCGGGGAAATATCACTGTATCCTTCGCAGAAAAGCTCTACTAATCTCACGGGAACTAGAGTCTCGTCACCGGCAAGAAGCACGAATACTGTGCCATGCTCCAGGAATCTATCTCTTATGAAATTGCGCAGTTTCTCCGCATCATCGCGGCCAGTGAAGTTCTCGATGATTTCATGAACAGCGGCTATCTCGACTGTTCGTCCATGTCTCTCCTGCAGATCCGCAAGCGGCTGCATTGTATCAATATAGGAACTATCACACACTATCAGATATTCAGCATCTCCGGAGGTTTTCAACAAAGGTTCGTAAACAGGAATCATTTCAATGTTGTCAATAAGGGAGCGGATTCTCCTCCGGGCGACTTCGTTCTGATCAGTGGACAGCTGCGTCGGAATACCTTCATCCCAGAAAACGGTTACTTCAATTTCTGACAAGAGAGAGAGCTGACCATCTAAAGGAAGATACTCCCATGGCTGCAGAAGACATGAAGCTACCCTGAATCCGGATATTGTTCCGGTGTGAGTCCAGAGAACGGGGTCAGAAGGCCAGATCGAATTAGATGTATATATCTGCGGTTGAGGAAGCCGAATGGATGGTTCTGAAATCCCGCTGAATGGTCTCGGTTCAGTTGCGGGCATTACCCTTATACCGGGACGACTGATTGAGGATTCATTTACTGCCGATACCTGAAAAGAAACATTCTCCGCTCCTGAAGGAAGTAGAAATACTACCGGAAATACAGGAAGAAGGGGTGCGCCGGGCTCTCCGCGAAGCTCCATACCAGGGTATTCAACAATGTTCCACTCATTATCAATCTCGATGGTTACAAGGGCTGGATCGAACTCAATCGCATGGGTAATCGAACCTGCGATGGCTGGAAGTCCACCGAACAGCAATAACAGAACCGGCAGAATAAAATTCAAATTCAGTCCCTTCGTTACATGGCATGAACTCTGAATATATTACAATACTCTGGTAATGGTTCCCGATTGAGCAGCAATCAGGATAACAGGTTTCGTGGAAGGTGTATACATTGAAAACAAGAACTTTCAGGGTAGTTCCAAAAATTCCGGAACAGCTTACCGCTCTCAAACAAATAGCTTACAATACATGGTGGACATGGAATTCGCAGGCGATTGAACTATTCCGATGGATAGATTCCGACCTGTGGGAAAAAGCATATCACAATCCGGTGCGTCTTCTGGGGCATGTCAGTCAGGAAAGACTCAAGGAACTTGCACATGATAGCGTATACCGATCACACCTGGAAAAGACCACTGAACGTCTTACAAACTATCTTGAGAGAAGTACATGGTTTGATGCTCTGAAGGAACAAAATAAAGCTATCGACGACAATTTCCTGGTCGCAACTTTCTCAGCTGAATTCGGTCTGCATGAGAGTATTCCGATTTATTCTGGCGGCCTTGGTGTTCTCGCTGGAGACACCATTAAAAGCGGCAGTGAACTCGGACTCCCCATGGTTGGTGTCTCACTGCTGTACAGACATGGTTATTTCAGCCAGTATCTGAACAGCGACGGATGGCAGCAGGAACGTTACTTCGTTAATGATTACTCCAATATGCCTGTTGAGCCGGTTTTCGGGAATGACGGCAGCCAGGTCTCTGTGGATATACCGATGGGCAACAGGATAGTTAAAGCAGCTGTCTGGAAAATAAAAGTAGGCAGAGCTGATCTGTTTCTTCTGGATACGAATCTTCCGGAGAACAGCAAAAATGACCGTGAGATAACCGGGCAGCTCTACGGTGGTGACAGAAAAAGGAGGATTCAGCAGGAAATAGTACTGGGGATCGGCGGTCTGAGAGCTCTGGATGAAATGAACCTGACTCCGACGGTAAGACATATAAATGAAGGGCATTCGGCATTTCTGATAGTAGAACTGATAAGGAAGCTCATGAAGGAGAATCTGTCATTCCCTGAAGCCAGAGAATTAGTTTCCTCCGGTAATGTCTTCACGACACACACTCCGGTTCCGGCAGGCAACGAGGAGTTTCCCCCCGATCTGGTAATCAAATATCTCCATCCAATGATCAAAGAATTGGGCTTGACCAACGAAGAGTTTCTTCAGTTCGGCCATCATGACGATAATCCCAATTTTTCCATGACGGTTTTCGGCCTTCGATTCTGCGATTTTCGAAACGGTGTAAGTGAATTGCACGGCAGAATTTCAAGAGAGATATGGAAAGATGTCTGGCCGACTCTTCCCGAAGCAGATACTCCTATAGCACATGTAACAAATGGTATTCATCCTGAATCATGGGTATCGGATGAGATGGTTAAGCTCTTCAGCAGATATGTCGGTCCGAGATGGTCTAGTAATAAAACAGGCAGCACGGCCTGGAAAAAGATTGATAAGGTTCCCGATTCCGAACTGTGGCCGGCACATGTCAGAATGAGAGAACGACTCGTCTCATGGTCCAGGGACAGATGGGAAAACCAGATAAAACGCATGGGGCTTCTCAAACCACATCTTGAAGATATCGCAGTCCTTGATCCTGAAACTCTGACCATCGGATTCGCAAGGAGATTCGCATCATACAAAAGAGCAACTCTGCTTCTCCGGGATGAGGAACGCCTGAATCAAATCGTTAATGATCCTGAAAAGCCTGTGCAGTTCATCTTTGCAGGCAAAGCTCACCCGCATGATACTGAAGGCAAGGAGCTGATAAGAAAAATAGTCCACCTCTGCATGAAGGAGGAATTCTACGGCAAGATCATCTATCTCGAAGACTTCAGCATTGAGGTGGCAAGACAGATGGTTCAGGGAGTAGACGTATGGCTGAATACTCCAAGACTGCCCATGGAGGCCAGTGGAACAAGCGGAATGAAAGCATGTTTCAACGGAGCGATTCAGTGCAGTGTCCCCGACGGATGGTGGGCTGAAGCATACGAACCTGGAATGGGCTGGTCGATAGGAAAAGGTGAGGAATACGATGATCCCGACCTTCAGGACAGACTGGAAGCAAAAGCTCTCTACAACTTAATTGAAAACCAGATTTCACCAATCTTTTACGACCGGGACAAAAATGACATCCCTGTAAACTGGATCAGAATAATGAAAGAATCAATGAAGAAAGTCTGTCCCTTTTTCAGCAGTAACAGAATGCTGACGGAATACACAAATGCATCTTACGTTCCCGCATATGAGCGCGCAAAAAAACTTTCAGATAATGACTACTCCGGAGCCAGGGATCTGGCTGAATGGATGGAAAAGGTCAGAAAAGCATGGAGTACAATTCAGATTAAACAGGTAGAATGCGATATAGATAACGGTACCTGTGCGGTCGGCGATCCTCTACCTGTTATAGTTACAGTTCATGCTCCGGGGCTTCTGCCTGAAGATCTGCAGGTTGAAATTCATCATGGCAAGGTCGAGCCTGATGGCTGGCTGACTGAAAGAAACCTGATTCTCCTGAAATTTGACCGAGAGGAAAACGGGAATTTCATTTTCACCGGATCATTCGTGTGCAATCATTCCGGCAATCAGGGTTTCACCGCAAGAATACTGCCGTGCCACCCGGAATTCGGCCGGATCATTGAACCAGGCCTTGTATGCTGGTGGGATTAAACCGCAGCACTTGACAATTCAGGAGAATATTGCCAGATGTTTGGTTGCACGTAAATTCACCCGCGGGAGCGCAAGGGGACTGGTGTCCCTCCCGGACTTCAAATCCGGTGTTGGGTGCTAAAACCATCCTGGGTGGGTTCGATTCCCACACGTCCCCGCCAAAGTGCCACCCACTATTAAAAGCGACAAGCGAAGCTTCTGTGAAGCAGTTATATGATTATTGTCAGGTTAAGAAAGAGAAATGAAGACATCTCTACACAAGATTGACACGGAGGCACCAGGCAACTATTTCAGAGTAAGACCGATAGGGAAAACGAGATTAAAAATACCCGGTGGGTAAGGACCGTCAAGCCATTTTCTTATCGTAAGGTCTACCTGGGCAGTATCATCCTTGAATGAATACGTGTACTCGATAATTTCTTCGTGAAAAAGAATTTGATGGCAATATATCAGGAGCATTCCGTCTTCCGGGAACAGGGTATCTATCCCAGGATAATTAACAGCAGAAAAGACCGAGTCCAGCATCTCCGGGAACTCGACTAGGTAGAAGCCGTCCTCCGAGTACTCGAATGGATCGAGTATGGTGTTGATACTTCTCATGTAGCCATTATCGAATAGCTGCTCGATCTCGCCGGTGATAACCTTGCACTTCTGTTCAATGCGGTCTTCATACTGATCGTCATCATCGCTGTTGAAGAGACACGCTGATACAATCAACAGGGAAATAACTGTTAATAGACCGGCAATCTTTTGCAATGTCATCCTCCTGTCTCTGGTTGATTAACTTATGTTATTCAATATACGAGGTATATTGTTCTGCACAAGAGCAGAATTGCTTTATTCTTCTACGAATTCCAGTACAAGATCAGCCAGAGCATATCCGAAAATTCCCGGTATTGTTATCAGGCTTGGAATACGGTTCCTGATTCTGCCTCTTTCCAGTGTCTGATCATCCGTGTCCGGTGGCAGAGCATGTTTCCCGGCCGATTCTACCGAGTAAACACATTGAATACCCTCTGATATTCCCCTCTTACGAAGATATTTGCGCAGCTGTTTTGCGAGAGGACAATTACTTGTCTGCGATATATCACCCCTTCTTACGAGTGAGGGATCTCTCCTACCTGATGCGCCCATACTGCTTACGACAGGGATATGATTCCTCACGCAATATTCAAGAAGAGCAACTTTAGGATTAAGGCTGTCGATAGCATCAACGACAATATCCGGCGGAGGGTCAAGGATTTTCGCAGCAGTATCCTCATGAAAGAATTCTATAAGTGTTTCTATTTCTGTATTGGGACAGGTTCTTCTGAGTTGCAAAGCGAGTATTTCAACTTTCGGTTTACCGACATCGCTCAGCCCGGCAACTGGATTCCTGTTGAGTGAAGTTTCCGTCAGCAGATCGAAATCAACAAGTACGAGAGTTCCAGCTCCGCATCTGGCAAGCGCGATTGCGGCATGGCAGCCGACACCACCGAGACCAATCACGGCTATTCTTGCTTTCATCAGTCTGTTGTGAGTTTTCTCTCCAAGAAGATCAAGAACCCTATCAAATCGTCTTTCAGTCATCAGGATCAATCCCGAACAGATTGCAGGCATTTACCCAGGTTATCCCGGCAATATCGAAGGCATTTGTTTTACGCAATTCAGCAATCTCATGGGCTACTTTTGTCACATGAACAGGCTCCACCTCACCTTGAGCAAGCCCTTCCATCCCGATTGAAGGAGCATCGGTTTCAAGCAGGATTCGGTCCGATGGGACGAAAACAGCTGATTTCCTTGCTCTTTTCGCTCTGAGTCTTGTTACAGCTCCGCCGAAGGCAAGAAAGAATCCAAGATCAAGGAATCGGCGTGCAAGCTGTGTTCCTCTTGAAAACGCATGTACGACTCCCCTGATATTGCCTCTGTAACTGTCTTCAGACAGAATCGACAGCATTTCTTCAAATGCTCCGCGACAGTGTAAAATTACTGGCAGGTCAAGCTCCAGTGCAACGTCCAGCTGCTGCCTGAAAACATTTATCTGAGTATTCCTGTCAGGAATTTCTATTTTATAATCCAGCCCTATCTCACCAACAGCGACAGACGATGAAGCAGTCAGTGCATTCTCAAGATTTTGAGTATCAAGTTCCTCGTCAGCACTCCAGGGGTGAATACCCAATGCAGGATATATCCCCGGTTTCTTTGCCAGAACTCTTACCTGATCCCAGGATTCAGCTTCAACAGAAGGAACAATCAGCCGGGTGACCCCTGCTGCCCTCGCACGGTGGAGAACCCCCTCCGTGTCTCCACGAAGGGGGTCCATGAAGAGATGACAGTGTGTATCGAAAAACTGTATGGTTTTCACCGGATTCTTCCTGTTAGAAATCAGTAGATATTTAACAGCGATAACATTCTATAGACAAGCTGATGTTGTCCAGCGTTGCTTTTCTAATAAGTAAGTGTCCGCTGCTTGAAGCCATAACCCATTACATCGTAGGCATCATGCAGAACCATGAAAGCATCCGGATCGATACGTTTCAGAATTCTTCTCAGCATCATTACCTGTCTTCTATGAATGCAGACATAAATAACATCTTTTTTGGAGTGGTTGTACCCACCCTCGGCCTTCAGGAAAGTAACACCTCTGTTAAGCTTATCAAATATTGCGTCCCGGACCTGATCCGGTGCTTTCGTCACAATCATTACAGCTTTTATATATGGCATTCCTTCCGATGCAAAATCAGTCATTCTGCTTGTAAGGAAGAGATTCAGGTATGCCCATATTACGATTGTGGGATTCCTGAAGGCAACTCCCACTGCAAGAATTATGAGAGATTCCACAATCCAGTAACCGGTACTGATTGATACTCCCATGTATTTCTTCAATATAGCAACTGGAATATCGGTTCCTCCTGTAGAACCTCGGAATTTGAAAATCAAACCAAGACCTACTCCCAGGAGGGCAGATCCGGCCAGCGAAGCCAGGAGAATGTCCATTTCCGATTTACCTGTGAGAAACACAGCAAGTCGGGGAAGTTCCCCCTCTCCGGCGACATTGTGTACTATCTCGCTGTAACCGGAAAGGAATGAGAAATGAGATGGTCGGAAAACCCAGCACATGGAGTTGGCCATCAGCATTCCGGCAAAACTCCTGATACCGAACTGTTTTCCCACAACAAAATATCCCAGAAAAAAGAGTGGAACGTTAAAACCGAACATCCAGATACTCTCTGTGATATCTGTCCACTGATAGAGAACCTGAGCCAGTCCTGCAACTCCGCCCGGAGAAACACGAAACGGGAACAGGAACCAGGAATAGGCAATTCCAAAAAACATAGAACCTGCAAGAATACCAGCGTAATCCTGCATTTCATGCCTGATATTCATAATATTCAACTCCTGGAATAACACTGAGGTCATCCCGGTTGTCCTGCTGTTAAAAAAGAAAAAGACAAAGCCTGAATACAGCTTCGCCCGGTCATATGTAATATACATTATCAGATTTGTATCTGCCAGATTTTCAGGCTTTAATTCTAATTCTACCTGCTTCCAGATCCTGCCTGAGAGCGAGTTTAATCTTTCGCCTGGCCAGAATTATCACCCATATCAATACTGGCAAAATCCCCAGCGCAGTGAACTGACTCCATAATGGAACAGCAAAGATGCACAGATCATAGAGTCCGTGAAAGAAAACAGCGAGGAGAAAACCCTTCAGTATCAACCGGCGTCCTGTTCCCTTATTCTCTGAAAATTTCGCCATACCTATGTAATATCCCATTATTACGGAGACAGCAGCGTGAAGCGGTATAGAGGTGAAAGCTCTGAGAACGGCCACGCTCAGCCCTCTTCCCAGTACGTAGAGAATATTCTCAAGACAGGCAAACCCCATACCCGCAACTACTGCATAAACGATCCCATCCATGATTTCGTCAAAACATTTCTTCCTGAAGGCAACGCTCCGGACGATGAACAGTTTAAGGCTCTCCTCCACAATAGCAGCTACAACAAATGCTTTGAAGATCGGATAAAGTACATGGTACGGCTTAAGGATTCCCCTGAATTCACTGATAGCCATTTCAAGTATGAGAGCAGGCAGAGTGGAGAACAGCCCCAGAAGGAAAATTCTAATGATTAACCCTTTGGGTTCCGGTTTTGCTTTGTCTTTCCTGTAAAAGTAGATAACGATGATAACAGCGGGAATTATCGCAAGTGTCAGCGCAAGGACAACATTCATGCGTCCGGTTATCCGTTCATTGTGCTATTTTACGTGAACATCGAGATCAGTCAGTGCAATCTCCCCTGCCACTTGCTGCTTTCTTCCCAGCCGGCCTGGTATTCATATTCAACAAAGTAAACACACAGATCTGACTGATACTCGTACTCAACGTAATAAATCTTAATATCGGACTGATATTCGTATTCAACAAAATGCCAGAGCGCGTCTTCATCATCAGCCTGGTATTCGTAATCAACAACATATGCGCAAAGGTCAGCCTGATATTCATACTCAACCAGATATACGCAGAGATCAGCCTGGTACTCATACTCACAGACATATACATCTCCGGCATATACAAACGTCACAAGCAATAATGTAATTACAGCAATTATTTTCATGATGGCTCCTTCATACATCTATCGGATTCACTTATATTGAATCCATTGCCAAGGAATAAAGAATTGTCAATGAATGTATTATATGAAAACGAGAGGAGTATTATTATGAGGGCTGGAATCAATACCGTGTTGATCATTACATTTGTTCTTGTATCAAGCTGCAGCAGTGAGGAGGGATCTTCACTCATCGGACACCATATTATCGACTCAGAAGATCTTGAATTTCGTGAAGAGGTTGAAGTGGCTGCTTCATTTGCCGACCGATTCTACGAACCGGTCAGCAGTATTGTGGAACCTGACATGTCAACTTTCGGGCTTCCTGCGGAAGCATCGGAAGTCTTCAATCTTTCTCAGGTTCTAAGAAGAGCAGGGATTGATGACACACCTGAGCGTCTGCTGGAAAACGGATTTATTATTTTCAATGTATTCTACAGCACAGATAATCCGATAACTGCGTATGAGACTATCTCTGACTGGGATCAACCGGTTTATGTCTCTTCAGGCATACCTTTGCATATGCTTCATATCTTCTTCG
>JAUXIK010000052.1 GCA_030620995.1 Candidatus Aegiribacteria sp. | reverse complement strand
GCCGCAACTGTTGAAGACCGTTTTGAAGCGGCCGCAGGCGCTCTGATTTCCTTCGGCATTGCCGGTGAATGCGCTGCGGAGAAATGCAAGGGGCCGGGAACATTCGTCCCGCAACTCCTTGATGTGCTTGCTGATCTCGATGAAGAAACCATTGGCAGGAGGACAAGAGCGGTGGTTCTGCTCTGAATCCTGAGTTTCTAAGATTATATCTTGTTACCGACCCCGTTCTCTGCGGAGAAAAGGGGGTGGTGGAGACCTGCAGACAGGCTCTTCAGGCAGGCGTTACTGCGATTCAGCTCCGCGACAAGACAGCCTCTGCCAGACAGCTGATTGAGATTGCGGAAGTTCTCATGGCTCTCTGTGAGAAAAGCGGAGCGCTTTTTCTTGTGAACGACCGCGTGGATGTCGCGCTGGCATGTCATTCGTGTGGTGTACATCTTGGTCAGGATGATATGCCTGCGGAGACCGCAAGAAGGCTGCTTGGACCGGAAGCGGTGATTGGTATTTCCGTCAGATCGGTTGACGAAGCTGTTGCCGCCTGGAAAAGCGGCGCTGACTACATCGCGGCGAACATGGTTTTCACTACTGATACGAAGACCGACCTGGAAAAACCGCTAGGTCTCGAAGCTGTCAGCGAATTGAAAGAGGCTACTCCTCTTCCGCTCATAGCAATCGGAGGAATCAATAAGACAAATGCGGATATTGTTCGAAAGGCGGGAGCGGATGGTATTGCGGTAGTCTCTGCCATTATGGCAGCCACGCATGTTGATAAAGCCGTACACGACCTCCTCCCCGGGACGCACCACACTTCATCAACTTAACAGAGGATACGTAAATAGTTACGGGCAGAGAACCTCTTGACTGCTTCGGCAAGAAGTTGTAACTTATTAATGAAATTGTCGGAATTTTAAGATACTAAAAACGGAAGGAGAAATTATGCGTTTCATACTTGTCTTGCTTTCATTGGCATTAGTTGCTTTTGCCAATAGTGAAACCACAGATGCGGATTCCTATAGTGGTTCCGTCAGTGGAAATGGCAGCGATGCTTTTCTCGATGAACTTGACTATATCGATCTGGAAGCACTTGGAGGTTCTGTAAGGTGTGTCGGTGTCGGTTTTGACGGAGCTAATTTCTGGGTGAGTGACGCTCAGAGTGGTGGCGGACCCTTATGGATCCATGTCATCGATGGTGTTACTCATAATCTTATTACTACCTTCGACCAGTACGAAACCGAAGGATGGGGGCTCCGTGACCTTTGCTGTGACGGCACTTACATGTTCGGCAGCCAGGATTATGAAGTTGATTACTATGATATCGGTACGTACGACTATGCCGGATACTACATCTGCAACGCTGTCAGCCCCAACCGCGCACAGGGCTGGGATGGAACATATTTCTACACCGGCAGCGGTTCTCCTAACGTATATCAGGTAACCTGGGACGGGGTTTCAGGCAGCACAGCATCTTATACGACCTGGTCCACAGCCGTAACAAACGGTAAAACATACGGCACCGCCTGGGATACTTATAATAACTGTCTCTGGGTATCTACAAACAACTATGACTTCATGATATATCAGATCGACAGTAACGGAGATCTGATCGCCGATCATACCTACAATATCGAAATAGCCGGTGGCTGTACTCCTGGAATCTACACCGGGTCATACGATAATCAGCTATGGGTTCTCGAACAGGGCAGTCCGGACGCTCTGCGCTGCTATGAGATCGCCCCTCTTGCACTTGAGCCGGATTCATGGGGCAGTATCAAAACTCTATTCTAGGAACACAGCTTTCAAGAAAGGGAGGATCTTCAGATCCTCCCTTTCTTCTATTCATGAAAGGATCCTCGATCTGAAGCAGCTATATCTTACAGGATCAGTGATTATTTCTGTTTGTCTTATTCCTACTATTTCCTGTGGAACGGCATCGGAGGCAGACACATGGCTGATCTCAATCGATAACTGTACGATAGAAGTATCTGAGGCTGGAACCGCGTGGCTGATGCTTTCCCCTGAACAACAGAATTATTTCATTCAAAGGGGCGATCACGTTAACGAATTCATAGTCTCCCTGGCAAGGAAGCATATGATTATCAGGGAAATTAACCGGCTTAATTATCTCCAGAGACCCGATGTTATCGCTCTCGGTAATGCCTGGATACGCAGGCAGGCCTCCTTGCTGGCCCGGGAAACCATTACCGCTGCTGCTGAAGAATCCATAACCGATGAGGATATCAATTACTTCAAGGATCACATGGGGACTACGGTCTGGTATACGGTTGTGCCAGAGCCTTCGAAAGAAATCCGGTCTGGTCCCGCGCATCTGCCGGAATTATCACGCGAATTAGCCGTTCATCTTGATTCCATGATTCCCGGAGATGAACTGCCTCTTTCAGATGGAACTCTGATAAGGTACGATTCAGTCGTGGTAACCGATCCGGTACTGGTCAGCGAAACTCTGGAGAATTCGGAACGTATAACTGGTTTTGCTTTCCAGAGATTGTCAGCTGCAGGGGGAAAAGCTGATCTCGAGAGGATTACCGATTCAATCCTTACTGCGGCAGAGCCGGGAATTAATGATACTGCCGTCAATAATCTTATTCTTTACTATTCCGGACATGAAGACTTTATCCCGGAGGATTCAATTGTTATCTCTCGGAGCGGAATCATGACTGCTTCAGACTTTATGCAGGAGATAGAATATCAGAGTGATTTTATGCCTGTTCAACCCAGAGATGCAGTCTGGCTGGAATGGTTTATCGATATTACACTTCTAAACGATGCCCTTATGCATTACTTTTTATCAGTTAATCCGGAAGCATATGCGAATTTGTCAGTTGAGAGAGATGTCTGGATGCTGAGCATCGCTTCAGATAAACTTTTCGCAGACGAGGTGTACAGCGTCATCAGGATAACCCCCGGGCTTATAAGGGATGAATTCGATAATCTGACTGAGATTCCGATCATTCCGGAAAAGCGAAGCATACAGTGTGTACAGATTCAAAGCGACGATGTTCACGCATACGAGGCAGCATTGTCTGAAGGAGATAGTGTTGATTCAATAATAGAAGACTGTGGTTTCTGGAAATTGCTATCAAAAGACTATCCCCCATCAAACTTTACGCGTCCTCTTCTTATGGAAGAAATTCCAGGATTCAGGGGAGAGGATGTTTTCGCTATGATGCCCGGAGATACCGTTACCTGGTCAAGCCTGTCTTCTCTTTTTGAGGATTATGAATATATGGCCTTCAGGCTTGTGGAGATATTCCCTCCGCATACGGCGACTTATGAGGAAATTGAGCACGATCTTCATCTGATTGTCAGAGCAAGGCTCGAGGAAGAGCGGACCAGCGTATGGCTCGAAGAACTGGGTGAGAAGTACTCTCTCGTAATCAACGAAGATATTCTGTCGTCTCTTCCGTCTGATCCGGCTTTATGGATAGCTTATTAGCCCGATAATTTACCAGGGGCTCCCCAGAATAACTAGTTTCTGCAAATCGATCATACAATCTGATTCCAGCATGATAAAATAGACTCCGGAAGTGAGATCGTTCAGCCTGAATGAATGGCTGCCCTGCTGCAGTTCTCCTTCAAATGCTGTTCTGATCAGTTTCCCGGCAAGATCATATATCCGAAGATTTACGCAAGGTTCAGATGATAAGAGATTTACATTTACTGTCACGGAACCGAACGATGGATTAGGTGTTATCGAAAGAGCTTCATATTGATCGCCGGGGAGAAAGGAGCCTTCAATTCCTCCAGGATACCATCCTTCTATCTGAACCCATTCCAGTTCCGGTGTAATACTTGGATCCGCAGTATTCAGAATGGCTCTATACTGGATAAGCCAAATCGTATCAGGCAGAATATCACCGAGGTAAGTCCCCGATTCCGTTATCGGATCGGTCCATTCTCCCATAGTTTCCGGAGTCATACCTGTTCTCAACTGAAAACTGACAGAAGTATTCTCAGGTTCATTTGAAATCCAGTCAATATTGCCCCACAAAATTTCCCAGTCTGTTCCCGCAGGCACCCACGCAAGAGATGACTCTAGAGTACCGGTATCCGGGAAATCCATGGTTGCCGGTAGACCGGATTCAGAGAGGTTCTGCTGTGTCCACTCGAATTCCAGAATTATTCTACCTGTTGTAGACCAGTCTATCTGCTGGCTGGTCCAGAATGTATCATTGAACCAGTACAGCGGTCCCTGCTCCCCTGGTCCTCCGGACCAGTCAGTCTGTTCCAGCCATTGACCCATTACTGTTAAACAGAAGACAGGTATCAGTATAACAAGTGACAGTTTCATTTGTTACCTTCTTCCTTCTCAATGCAAAAGCAATTATCTACTATTAAAGAATACATGACCTGTGATCTCAGGTCAAAAAGCTCTTAGAGTATGAAATCTCTTCCAGGGAGATAGTTATCCGGAGAGGTAACCGGATCCTGAGTCCAGCCATATTCGAACCCCAGCGACAGGAGCACTTTCTCGATTTCTGAATATTCGTATGGTTTGAGTGTTCTGGAAAGAAGTGAATACTCTCTCGCATGATGCATAGGGTTATACTGAGACATCAGACTTACAAAAGTATCCTTCCCTATCTTCAGGGCTATGAATCTCAATACTTTTTCCGAACCTGATATCCCGTTTGGAAGGACCAGCAGGCGGATTATCAAACCCCGGAATGCAACACCGTCTCTATCGGTTCGCAGTCGGCCAACCTGCCTGTGCATCTCAAGGACCGCTTTTCTGGCGGTTTCAGGATAATCCGCAGCCGCTGAATATTTTTCTGCATAAGCTGAGTCCCAGTACTTGAAATCCGGCAGGTATATATCCACGAGACCGTCAAGCAACTTCAGAAGCTCCAGAGAATCGTATCCGCCGCTGTTATAGATCAGCGGTATCCTCAGCCCTTTTTCAGCAGCAAGAGCAACGGCTTCAAATATCTGTGGAGCATAGTGCGTCGGAGATACAAAACCAACGGTTTTACAACCCCGCTCCTGAAAATCCAGAAGCTTTTCAGCTACTTCTTCCGAGGTCTTCCCCCAGTTCGCCGGGATGGATCCTTCAGGTTGACTGATCGAATGATTCTGACAGAATACACAACGCAGATTACAGTGTCCAAGAAAGATATTCCCTACACCGGATTTCCCTGTAAGCACCGGTTCCTCTCCCATGTGCGCACAGGATGACGCAACTTCCAGCGTTACCCCCGCTCCGCAGAATCCCCTTTCACCAGCGATGCGATTAACTTCGCACATGCGGGGACAGAGGCGGCATTTTTCAAGATGCTGTCGAAGCATGGTAATTCTTTTATGAAGGTCTCCGCTCTCAAGTAACCTGAGGTAGCCAGGCTTGTATGTCACATCATCTCCGCTGCGAGAACAAGTCTGTATAGCTCATTGTCCCGGAGAAGGTTCTTATGAGTATCAAACGCGTTCAATCTTCCCTCATGAATGAATACTACCTTATCACTTCGCCTCACAGTTGCTTCCCTGTGGGTAACGACAAGAACCAGAGAGTCCCGTCTGGCAGCTATAAGCTCCTTCCAGAAAGCCTCTTCCTTTTCAGCGTCAAGAGCGGCTGTACAGTCATCAAAAAGGAATACTGATGGTTTGCCTGCAACCGCTCGAGCAATGGCGATTCGCTGTTTCTGTCCTCCGCTCACACCGATTCCGCCCTGACCCAGGACAGTTTCAGGACCTGCATCGAGTTCTGTCCCGTCGAGTCCGGCAATTCTCAGAGAATCAATAATCACCTCGTCGGAGATCTTTCTGCCAAGTTTAACATTCTCTCTCACGGATTCGCTGAAAAGTACGGATTCCTGCGGCACATAACCGATTTCAGAAACCATGTGTTCCTTTGACATATCTACCATAGGGATTCCATTGAAAAGCACTTTTCCTTCACTGCATGGAAGAAGACCCGCAATCATTTTCAAAATGGTTGATTTTCCACAGCCAACTTCACCTGCAATAGCATATATGCCGGGACTTTTGAGCTCCAGGTTCAGATCTGTCACGCCAGCGCCGGTGTCCGGATAGAGAAAACCGGCTGACTCGAGCTCAAGGTCGCATATTCCTGCAATGCCAACGGATCCGGTCCAATTCTTAGCATTGGGAAAATCCAGTATTTCCATTTCTCTGTCTATTGACGCAAACGCCTGTCTTGAGGTCACAAACAGGTTTGGAATATCCATCATGGGAGCCAGAAGCATATCGAGGTAAACGTAGAACGCGTAGAATTCACCTATCCCGATCCTGTTCCAGATAACGAACAGACCGCCGACCAGCATGACTGTTATTTTTCCCACCTGCCCGATAACACTGTATACACCATGAAGAATCATTATCAGTCTGGTTATCGAGAGATCTATTTCCAATCGCCTGTCCAGCAGGCCCCGAAGTCTTCCTGCCTGTCCCTCTTCCGCATTGTATGCTTTGATAATTGGAATTCCCGCAAAAGTGCTGTCCAGCAGATCACCTGTATGACTTGTAGCCTTCCTGCTCTCTTCTACTCTTTTTCCAAGTGTATTTTCAACCCTTGAAAAGATCAGAAACATCAACGGAAGGGGAACAAGGGATATCAGTGTAAGCTCCCAGCTCATGAAGAACATCACTCCCAGACAGAAGATCAGCCTGGAGGATGACTCAAGCGCCCGGAAAACCGCAGAACAACTGAACCATGCAATCCTCGGATAATCCACTATATCATCGGTAAGCCTTGTAGTAATATCTCCCGGCCGGAACTCGTTCCAGAAACTGTAGTCCTTCTTCATCAGGCTGGAGAAGACTTTGTCACGCACATCCAGGCCGATCTTGCTGTTGAGCCATGCTCTTGCTCCGGGATAGAGGCCCGAAATAAACCGCGCAAATGCCAGCGCTCCAAGGATGAGAATTATTTTCCGGAATTCTCCATTACCATCAGTTTCTCCAAGAACTTCCTGAACGTGATCAAGGAGATAGCGAAATACAAGAGGAAAGCTCAGGGCAACAACTGTGGAGATAAGAGTGAAAAAAACCAGAATCACAAGATGTTTCTTGTGTGGTTTCCAGAAACCCATTATCCACGAAAGGTAACTTCTATACTCAGGCATGGCTGTCTCCTTCCAGCTGCAGCCTGCATAGACCGGCGTAAGCCCCTTCATGTCGAAGAAGCTCTTCATGCTTACCCTGCTCAATGATCTCTCCATGCTGCACGACAATTATGGTGGAAGCGTGAGTAACTGTGCTGAGCCTGTGTGCGACAACAAGAGCTGTTCTGTCTTTTATGATGAGGTCAGTAGATCTTTGTATTCTTTTTTCAGTTCCGGGATCAACTGATGAAGTAGCCTCATCAAGAACGAGTAATTCCGGTTCTCTCAGCACGGCTCTGGCGTAGTTGATCAGCTGGCGCTGACCCATTGACAGATTCAAGCCGCCTTCGCTGATTTTTCCATCCAGTCCGCCTGGAATTCGCTCCAGAATATCTTCGGCTTCGATTGTTTGCAGCGCTTTTTTCTGGCTTTCAATGGGAATGTCACGTTTAAATACTGTCAGATTCTCTGAGAGTGTTCCGGAAAAAAGATTCACATTCTGCAGCACAAGTCCGAGCCTCCTCCTCCACACATTAAGACGGAAATCTCTTATATCAATTCCATCTATTGTGATTCTTCCTTCTGTCGGTTCGTAGAATCTCATGAGAAGGCTTACAATTGTGCTTTTTCCTCCACCGCTTGCTCCAACAAGAGCAATCATTCTCCCTTTAGGTATCGAGAAACTGATATCCTTGAGAGCCTGATTATCTTCCGAGTAGGAGAAACAGACATTTTCAAAACGGATTTCCGCCCAGTCTTCCGGGAAATCAGCTTCCTCAAGATGGCCGTCAGGTGTAAGTGTTTCAGTCGAAAGAATATCGAACAGTCTTTCAGCGGAGGCGGCAGCTCTCTGAACCATGTTCAATGTTTCGGAGAACATCACGACCGGACCGAAAAGACGCCTTGTATACTCAACGAACATGACTACCGTTCCGATACTTACGGCTCCCGAAATAACCCCTGCCCGACCGGATAGAAGAATGATAACCACGGCAACAATTTCACAGCTCCCGAGAAAGCTCCAGAAACCATATTCCCAGAAGTAAGCGCGTATTTCTCTGTTCAGGTAACGTTTTCCTTCGAGGTGTATTCTCCCGGCAGCCATTCCCGTCGCTCCGAACACCTGAAGCACAGGAACTGATCTGACATATTCGGAGATGAATCCCGATATCCTGGCATAAGCAGACCTCACCCTTCTGTAGAGCTTTCTCATATGCTTCAGTACAGGAACAGTCAGAAGAGCAACCGGAAACAGAAGCAGAAGTATCCACATCGTAATACCTGCATCCGCGACCATCATGATACCAATTGTTCCGCCAACCATTGCCACATTCCTCAATAGAGCCATCGAAACGTCGCTGAACAACATCCTGACTCTCTCTGAATCGCTCTCTACCCTGGCCATCAGTTTCCCTGTTGGGTGTCTGTCAAAGAAGGAGAGAGAAAGAGAAAGCATATGGCGAAACACCTTTTCCTTTAGGTCTCTCACAACAGCCAGCCCTATTTTCGTTGCTATAATGACCTGTATGTATGACAGAATCATGGCAAAGGAAAAAGTCCCCGCGAACAGAAGTGAGTAAAAGACTATATCTCTGACTGACTTCTGAGGAATTGCAGTATCTATCACCATCCTGAGAATAAGAGGACCCGCAAGCTCTCCGGCCACTGAAAGCAAAAGGAGAAAAGCGGCAAGAGCGAATGCTTTCTTATGCGGTTTCAGGAATGGCAGCATCTTCCGCAGAACAACAGCTGTTGATGTTCTGGAAATATTTGCGTCATCTGGAATTTCGTCAAAGTGAAAGTGCATCGTAATATACCTTAAATCAGGATGTACACGGTATCAATATTTTTTGGAGAACTATGCGGTGTGTTTCCGCCTGAAAGATCAGTTTCTGATTACTGGATTCGCCTTTTGATCATATTGATGCCCTTCGCTTGAGGAAGAGTATTAATGCAGGATTTTTTGAAAATGTCAAGGCTAACTGTTCTTAAGTCATATTATTAAAGTTTTTATATGTCAATAAGGTAATAATGTTAAAATACAAGGTTTGACCCTTGCTTTGACCAGAGCTTTCAGTTTTTCAAGGTTACTCTTATCTCCAATCAGGACTCCTGTCGGGCCGGGTCTGTCAGGCAGAGCATAAGTGATTTTTTCTCCTTTCATTGCTAATTCCTCCAGCTTCGCATTATCCTTCTCCGAACGCCCGACAAGTCCAACAGTATCCTCAGATAATCTGAATATTCTTCCAAATCTGATAAGCCTCGCGGTGTGCTCATTTAACAAGCCCGGGATATTCATCAGCATTTTCAATCTTGAACAATAATTCGGATCCGTCAGAAGGCATCCGCCGCCTGGAGCCTTATATTGAAAACCTTGTTCCTCAGCGATCAGTATCTGTTCTTTTCTGCCTCTGCCTGACAAACGAAGGAGTCTGCTTCTGTCAACAAGTCCCCTTTTTTCAGGATCAGTAGGGGGAAGAAGCCTTGCGGAAAGCGGCCTCAGCAGAATTTCCTGGAAACCGGACAGTCTCGCGACTCTGTTAAGCGATCCCCTGTTCTGAGACATCGGTCGCTGTCCCATGACTTCTCCGGAGAATATGAAATCAAATTTTTCAACCGAAGCAATTTCACCTAGTTTCCTGAACATTCCGGCATGGCAGTCTATGCATGGATTGCAGTTATTCCCGAACCCGCTGGGAGGATTGCGAAGCAGAGACATTATTGTCAATGAGTAGTCAATTTCACGCCAGGGAATTCCGAGCTGTGTTGCTCCTGTTCGACCGGCGTCGGACTCAAAGAACGGGCTGGAAAATGACACAACCTCGACTTCGATGTTCTGGTCGATAAGAACTTTCGCGGCGATCATACTGTCGAGTCCTCCGGAAAAGGCTCCCAGAGCTTTTACGCCCATCTGATGTGAGATCCTTTTATGATTTTCCATCCTTTGCTCTCCGCAAGTTTCCGCAGCCTTCCGTCGGGACATACCGCTATTGCCGATCCGCACTGTTTCATGATAAATCTGTCTGCCCAGGAATCTCCCACCGCAATACAGTTTTCGAAATTAGTCCCTTCTTTCTCGCAGATCTGTTTCATCAGTATGGCTTTATTCTTTCCCCATGGGCGCAATTCCGTGAGATTTCCACTGAACCTGCCGTTAATGATTTCCGGAATGCTGGCAAAAACGAGATCCGCAGACAGTTCCTTTCCGACGACACCCGCAATGTATTCAAGGGAAGCGGAAAGGATTACGATTTTACTGCCTGCTCCGCTCAATTCTCTGATAGATGCGGCTGTCCAGCTGTACAGTTTTTTCCGGACAAGTTCTTCTCCCAGTTTCCTTGCCTCAGCTTCCGCTGTCTCAGGGGAAATATTCACCAGATATGTTCTGTTCCACCCTTTTCCTTCCCGCAGGGTCCTCAAAGGGTGAAGCGCATACGAAAGTAAAAACCGCAGTAAACCGTGCGGAGACAGTATTCGTTTTCTCAGTAAACGCTTTAGAAACAGTTTTTCGGACGATACAGAAAGCAGAGTACCGTCAAGATCAACAAAACATATCTTCGGAACCGTGCCACCGTTCATCAATATCCGCTTATTCTCTTTATCACACAAGCGGCGGCGCTATCCTCACACCTCGGCCGGAACCAGGTGTATTATCGAACACGGCAGTAATATGGACAAGAATTCCAGGATACATCCTGGGAAATTCCCCATGGAAAAGTGTATGAGCCATATTGGTGTATTTTACGATGTCCAGTGCATATTCACTGACCTCTGAATCGTTGGGAGCTATGAGCTGTCCTATTCCTCTGACTTCGTATGATTTGCTGTCAAGAAATACCAGCGAGGTTGTGGGTCTTTCCATCAGATTCAGAAATGTGTGTGTTTCAAATTCAGGTGTGCTGTAAAGTTCCAGTGAAATCATTTTTGTCAGATCGAAATTGCCTGCATCCGAGTAGAGGTTGACCAGATAATCAAGCCTTGGCCCCATTCCTCCGGATAAGAGGTTTTCCATCTCCTCCAGAAGATCCTTTATTATTTCTCTTCTCGGACAAAGCCCCATTCCCTTGAAAGCGTTGTTTATTTCCAGCCTGCTGTCCGCCCGCTCCGCTCCCCATGTCGCCATCGCGGCGTTATGCGGTCCCGCCAGAGAAGGAGGGGATCCACCCTCACCACTGAACATGAGAGAAATATTCTCAAGTACATCAAGGCGTGCAGAAAGATTCCAGTCCATGAACTGCTGCGGAAGCTCTAATGTTCGGAATTCTTCCCATCTGCCATCCAGATAAGCTCTGATAATTCCAGAAGCTTCCTGAGAAGCATCTACTTTTGCCTGATGAAACGATCCTTCTGTCCAGAATTCATCCATTCCCTGTTCCCATTCCCCGGCAAGTGCTCTGCCGGCTACAGAGGAGAGCAACAGAGCCCCGCCCAGTTTACCCGTTTTACTCAGAAACTGTCTTCTGTTGAGTTTCTCTTCAGGTTTCTCTTTCTCAGCCAAGATAAGCCCTCCTTAATTTCATAGTCTTATTCCTGCGAAGTGTATTATCTTCCGTGTTGATAGACAGGAGGAAGATTGTCCAAAATAACTGATGCCGCAAGGGCAGGGAAATATGATATCCTGACCGATCTATGGCTTGAATGTCTCTCAGAGGAGATCCCGGTTGAGGAAATGATAACGGTTTTTTCTGTTCTGAAGCAGAATAACAAGGAATATCTTGCCGGAGAACTGCTTGAGTTAATAATTGAGGAGATGGAGAAAAGCGGGACTGATCAGATTTCAGAACTGCTCCGAAAATCAGCCTGTATCTTCAGTCATTCCGAATCCCTGAGAAAATCCCTGATTGAATCTCTCAGAGATGAGCACCTCATGTTTCGGCCTCTTGAGAATTTTCTGAAATTGAGTGGTCTGACAGCGAAGGACGTTCAAGTTGATATTTCATGGAAAAAGTTCAGGAATCTTATGCATTACAGAAAAGGCGGATATCTCTTTCATCATTTGTTCGGTCTTGGGCAAATTGTCAGAATAAGACGAATGTTCATCACCATCGATTTTCAAAACTCAGCAATTCATGACATGAAACTGGGTGTTGCGCTTGATACAACCATCCCTCTTGAGCCTGATTCTCTCACCGTTTTGAGATGGCGTGATCCGTCAGGTTTTCTTCATCTTTTCAACAGCTCTCCAGAAAAGTTCCTGAAGAAACTTCTACGGGAACCTTTCGGCAATTCGGAAGAAATCACCCTGAAGGACTTGATTCCAGTATTTAAGGGTTCTGAAATCAATAATACAGAAGCGTGGAAACTTATGAGGAAAACAGCGTCTGATACGCCTGGTTTCGCTGATCTCGGAGATCGTATTGTGCTTAAAAATGAAAACCTCAATGAATATGACCGGATTCGTAATATCATCAATCGCAGAAAGCATCCCGTCTCGTATAAGACAAAAGAAATTCAGGCCCTCCTGAAATCATCAGGAGCAGTCAACTTCGTCTTGATGGCTGATCTGCTTGATGACGTAAAAGACATTTCCAGCCCGGAAACAGGTTCTCTTTTCGAGCTGTCCTGGACACTTACCGGGAACGGTAAAACGGATGATTTTATGGAAATTGCTTTGAATTATATTGAAAAGTCCTCTGCAAAGGGGTTGAGAGCTGCCTCCGAAATTCATTCACTATCCTGCAGAAAATTGTACCTTAAACTCTTTTTCTCGGGCGAAGCAGACCGGAGAGAAAAACTCCGGCTTCTGATGAAACTGGAAAGATCTCCCTGGGAATATTGCGCAAATTTCCTCGAGAAAACTGATCCCGAATTGCTGAACGAGTGTATCGGGTCTTTTCTGTCTGATCCATCTGAAACAGACCGGTTTCTCTGGGCGCTCTGTTTTCTGGCCACACACGAAAATTTTGATGAAACACCTTTCGATGAAAAACAGATTAAACTGTTCATGGACTATCTGATCTTCGCTAAAGCGGACACCCAGAAAAAGGTAATTGTTCTTCTCATGGGCTCCCTGAAAGAGAAACTGAAAGGATACCTTTCTTCAATTGATACCCGAAAATTGAGTAATTATCTCGATTGTTTCGATACAAGTTCAATCATTCACCGTGAGGGATTGTATCTTGCAATCGGAAGAGAAATTTCGCAAAGGAAAGAATCGGGAGCCATAAAATCATTGAAAAAGCACTTCTGGGAATCTGACACACTCTTTTCCAGCAGAAAAGCCATCGAAAAACGGAGAACGGATTCCCTCCATTTGAAACAGGTCGATATTCCTGCGGCGGCGGATGCTATAGGAGAAGCTGCGTCCCATGGAGATCTTTCAGAAAACGCGGAATATGCTGCCGCAATAGAAAGACGGGATCTGCTCCTTGACAGACTCCGAAGATGGAACGAAGAACTTGAAAGGTACCAGGTTTATCCTGCAACAGAGATAAGCACTTCGGTTGTTTCTCCCGGCGTCAGAGTTGAGCTTGAAAGCTCCGGAGATCAAAATTCCAGACGGGTGTTTGATATTGTGGGACCGCTGGACGCTGATCCGGAAAAGAGCAGAATCAATTACAGGGCTCCCGTTGGAAAAATCGTTCTTGGAAAATCACAGGGAGATACAGTCATGCTTCCGGGAACAGGCGATGAAAAATGGAAAATAATCTCCCTGGAAATCCTGGAGGATCTTTAAGAAAGATGATCTGTCAGAAATGCGGTACTGAACATCATTCTGAAACAATAGGATTCAAAGCGTATTGCGAGAGCTGCGGATGCTATCTTCACACGTGTGTTCAGTGCCATATCTACGACCATAAAGCTGAAAGATGCCGTTCTCTGACTACTGAAGCCATACGAGACCGGGAGGGTATTAATTTCTGCGAGGAGTACATGCCTGAATCCCGGGCTCC
The DNA here is from genome assembly GCA_030620995.1 of Candidatus Aegiribacteria sp. Taxonomy (GTDB): domain Bacteria; phylum Fermentibacterota; class Fermentibacteria; order Fermentibacterales; family JCC-6; genus Aegiribacteria. The sequence goes on along the minus strand of JAUXIK010000052.1, from coordinate 4,802 downwards.
TTCTTCTCTGTCTGACAGCTCCGCCGCTGCAAAGAACAATTTCAATGAACTCTTTGGAGATCCAGATCACAAACTAAAGCAGAAGCATGAAACAATTGATTAGTATCATGTCCGGGAAATGCCCTCTCGGTTTTCGTGGAATAATTCTGCTTCTTCTACTGACTGCGGGATACCTGATGGTTTACCTGCTCTACCCTTCAGTTTTCCGGTTTGCCGTTGTGGGCACGATCCTTGGCGGGATACTGATCGTTATGAATCCGCGGCCTGCATCCTGGCTGCCCTTTTTGCCTCTGGTCTTCCTTCTGGGGGGGAATACACTGCCGCTTGGTATATTTTATCCTTCCGTTATAACCCTGGCAATGTTTGGTTTCTTCGCATTCTACATTGTGGACAAAATCGCATGGAATGAACCTCTTCCAGGATTATCTCTTCCTGTAAAGCTGGTTTTCATAGCTCTGGCTCTTCAGATAATCAGTATTGCTGTCTCAATTCATATACATGGTCAGTACTTCTGGAACGCCGTAAGAGAAGGAAGCAGTGTGTTTCTTTTCATGCCGCTGGTTTTCATGGTTCCTGATCTCTGCCGCACAGAGGAAAGTCTTCTTCGGCTTTCGAGGAGCCTTGTCCTGATCCTTCTCCTGGCAGGAGCTGCCGGGATTGTTGAATACCTGTCCTTTTCGGGTTTTTCAAGAGTGGATATATCCCTCGGATATTTGTACAAAGGGAGAGTATCCTCTTTCCTGGGCAATGCAAACGTTTTTGCGGGATACCTGGAACTGGCGATTCCCTTTTCTGTAGCGCTCGGATTCTGGGAAAAATCAACAAAATGGCGGTTTACCGCTCTGATTGCCGCTCTTCTGGGAATTCTGAGCATTCTGTTCACCTTCTCCAGAGGAGGTCTTTTTTCTATGGCGGTCGGGGTAGGAGCTGTGCTTATCTATCGTTTCAGAAAACGTTTATGGATACCGGTTCTGATAAGTATTCTCTTTGTTGGATTTCTTGTTAAGAACGCGGATGTCTTTGAACGTCAAATGAGTTTTTTCATGAACCCTGGAGAATTGATTAACCAGCCGACTCTCCTTCACCGGCATGTCACTTACAGGGGTTTATGGAACCAGTTCCTTGATTCGCCCGGTACGGGCGTCGGATGGGGAGCAAAAGAATATTTCTGGGGAAATACAAGAATTTACAGCTTCTGGGAGATAAGGCACTCTGTAAGCACCAAATCCATCCAGCATTTCGGAGGCCTCAACAGTCTGTTCCTGACCCATGCGGTAAGGGGAGGATTGATTTCTCTCGGCGGGTTATGTCTGATTGTTCTTGCAGTTGTTATCGCTTCCGTCGGGGCAATCAGAAAAGTACCTTTCCCCTGGGGAATAGGTTTAAGCGCCGGGCTTCTGGGATTCGGAATACACCAGATCATGGACAATTTCCTCTGCTGGCCGCAAACAAGCGGTTTCTTCTGGCTCTACATCGGAATTCTTCTTGCGACGGTATCCATCTTCAGCAGAGCGGAGAATGCTGCATGAAAATACTTGTCGCAACTTTCCATACGCTCCCGGGGTACTCCGGCGGATGGGCAACTCCTCTCGAACTGATGGAGAAGGATCATAATGTCAGATACGTAGCCGCAAAGGGAGAGGAAGGACACTACGAACTGGAAAATATCCAGGTTTACGGACTTCTAAAATTCTTCAGAAGCAAGCCTGTACCCGGACTCGCGGGCAGATTGCTGAATAAATTATCCGAATTTGCCTTTGGTCTCGCTATCAGGAGAGAATTCAGAGCATTCCAGCCGTGTTTCATACTTTGTCTCGATATTATTTCCGCACGTCAATGCATCTCACTCGGTCTTCCTTACGCTCTGAGATTTCATGCTCAGCCTTCGACTACCCCTTTGAGAGAAATAGAACGTCTGTTGAGCGGAGCAATCTTCACCACCATGAGTCCGAGCATAAACATCCCCGGTGTAGAAGTTTTTCCCCATACTGAAGACCTGGAAAGGTTCACATACATCGAACATCCGTCTGCAGAAGAAGTAGTGCTTGTTTCATCTCTGGACAGCATTCGTCGCCCTATGCTTTTTATCGAAGGGGTTATGAAATCCTCTCTGAAAGGCACTGTTATCGGTGATGGTCCCCTCAGGAAAGAAGTGGAAAGTGCCTGCAAAGCTTCCAGAGGCAAGCTGACATATCACGAACCTGTTCTCCGTACTGAACTGCCCGCCTTTCTGAACCGCTTCCAGATAGGAGTCGCCTGCTACGAGAAGGTTCAGGAAATCTATCAGATGAAAGTTCCTGAATATCAGGCTTCAGGAATCTTTCCTTTAGTAATGCCCTGGACTCATCTGGCGCTTGAAGCTCCCGAACTTGCGGGCATATTTGAGACACCGGAAGAACTTGCTGCACTGATCGATGACACTGCTAAGCATTGGGATGACACCCTTGAGACAAGGAGAAAGGGCAGATATTTCGCTTTGAAACATTATCATGTCGCTCAGACAAAACAGCGTTTCAGGGAGATCCTCGAAGAATCAGGTCTTATCTGATCGGTCTCTTTCTAATCCTCTTTATCTTTCGGAGCACCGTACGGGATACCTCTGATCCCATAGAGATTAGCAGTGCGATATAAATCGCTGTTCCTGAAGCAAGATACAGAATTACTTTCCCGAATTTATCAGCGAATCCCGCCTGCAGGTCGTATGGTATCATCTGTTTCACAAGAAGCATGGTTCCCGCCATTGCTGCTACACCGAGAAATATTTTCAGGTGCTCAACGGCAAGATCTCTCCCCCGAATATTCCCTGTCTTCTTTCGAAGAAAATAGAGGAGCAGCACGACTTTCGCGGATGATGAAATCGTCGTGCCCAAAGCAAGCCCTCCAATCCCCAGCGGAGCAATAAGAATGAAATTGAGCAGGACATTTACTATCATTCCCCAAATACCGATCAGAACAGGTGTCGTTGTATCCTTCAAAGCGAAAAAAGCTCTTGATATAACAGAACCGAAACTGAAGGATGAAAGCCATGGCGCATAGAACATCAATGAATACGCAACCATTCGAGAATCACTTATACTGAATTCTCCTCGCTGGAACAGAAGAGATACCAGAGGTACGGAAAGAACCATAAGAATTGCGGATCCGGGAATCATCAGGGATGAGTTCCAGTTGAGAAGGGTTTTCAGCTCTTTTCTGAAAGAACCTGCATCTTTTCTTGCCGACAGAGATGAGAGGGAAACGTTGGCAAGCGTAGAAATTGGCAGCAGTAAAATGGAAAAAAGAATCTTGACTATCCTGTTGGCGTATTCAAGAGCGGTAACGCTGCTCTCTCTGAGAAATGATGCTAAAATCTTGTCCGCAACGGGGCCGAGAAACCCGAATACAGTCCCGCCGATTATTGGAAGCGCCATTCTTATCTGTCTTGCGAAGTCCGGGTCAACAGGATTCAGCTCTATATGGAACGAGTGGTGAAGCCTCCAGGTAATAATAAGAAGCACGACGAACATCCCGACGGAACCGGTGAGCACGGACAGTGGAAGAGCCATGATCCCAACGGACCCGCTCAGAAGAAAAACTATTGCCAGCGATATGGTGATCTCGACCACTCTTAGAATTGAGGTCAGCCCATACCGTTTCTCGAAGTTGCACAATCCCTGTAGAACGCCGCTGAGGGCGCTGAGAACTAGAACGGGAAGCATCATTTTCAGCATGACAGAAGCAATATCCAGCGCTTCCTTATCCAGACCGGGTCCCACTGCAAAAACGAGATGCCGACTAAGGAAGAACAATAATCCCGACAGGATCAATCCTGCCAATCCGGTCCAGGTCAGTATTCTATTGAGAAGTGTTTTCGCGGCCAGGGTGCCTTTCTGTTCCTTCACATTCGAGTAAATCGGTATGAAGGTCGCGCCAATGGAATGTGATATAACCTCTCTGACAAGAACAGGGAATACGAGGGAAACAGCGAACGCGTCAGTTTTCCATGAAGTACCGAATACTCTTGCTATCTCCACCTGTCTGAGGTAAGTAAATACAGCCGCTATGAAATTCCCGAAAGACATAAGGGAAAAACCACTGCCCCTGCCCTTCGATGAACTGAACCATTTTATGAAATTACGCGCCATTCATTCCTGCTTCCTGACAGGAAGAGATCTGTACACATCCATTGTTTCACCGGCCGCCTTCCGCCAGCTGAATTCACCTGCCCTTTTCAACCCTTTTTCTGAAAACTCTTTCCTTCTGATACTATCCAGCGCCATCATTCTGATTGCTTCAGCGATACTGTCCTTTGAAACAGGATTAACCAGAAGCGCCGCGTTTTCCGCAATTTCAGGCATTGACGAAACGCTCGATGTAATTACAGGTGTGCCGCAGGCCATCGATTCAAGAACAGGAAGACCAAATCCCTCGTAAAGAGAAGGGTAAACGAAAAATTCTGCCATTGAAAGAAGAGCCTGTACATCTGCTCTGTCTATATGTCCAGTCAGGAATACTTTTCCCTCCGACACGCCTTTTTGCAGTTTCTCGAAAATAGGTCCTGTTTTCCATCCGGTACCACCTGAAATGACCAGAGACTGTGGAATAGAATCTGCTATACTATAAAAGGCGTCCAGCAGACCGGTAAGATTTTTTCTCGGTTCAAGAGTGCCAAGAAAAAGAAAGAACCGCTCTGGAAGAGAAAACCTTTTCCGGACCTCTTTCAGTATGGATTTATCCCTGACAGGTGTGTATTCCGGAGGGGGAGCTTCATGAATGACAGTGATCTTTTCTGAAGCGTCCGGGAAATTGTTTTTCAGTTCTTT
>JAUXIK010000117.1 GCA_030620995.1 Candidatus Aegiribacteria sp. | reverse complement strand
CGGCATTTTTCGATGAACCGGCGGGAAATCCTCTCCGCCTGTTCGTAACCCGTCCCGGGAAGAACGCATACGAACTCGTCTCCTCCGTATCTGAACACCGAATCGTTACTCCTGAGAAGTTTCTCAAGGAAGGAGGAGAACTCCTTAAGAACCGTGTCGCCCTTCGAATGGCCGTAAGTATCGTTAACATTCTTGAAATGATCGAGATCGATCAGGAGAATCGATGCGGGGGAAGTTTCTTTGTCGATTATTCTAAAGTGCTCGACGGACTTTACTTTGAGAAAACGACGATTGTAAAGACCGGTAAGATCATCTATGTACTCTCTTCCGACTTCAGTCATTTCCGCTGTCTTTGCCAATTGCCTGTTTAAGAACTTCATCCATTTCAGCAATACTGTACGGCTTCGGAAGCATATTGATGAATCCGTGCTCTTTGTAATTTGCCATGATAGGATCAGTAGAATACCCGCTTGATACAATTATCCTGGCTTCCGGATGAATTTTGAGAATATTCCTGGTTGCTTCAAGTCCACCCATCTCACCAGGGACAATAAGATCCATTATGACAGCATCGTACGGATTACCTGAATCCATTGCTTTACTGTATTTCTCAACAGCCTCGCTGCCGTTCTGAGATATTTCCACTTCATAACCGAACCCCTGCAGAAGCTCACTTACAGTATCAAGAATCATTAATCTGTCATCCATGATCAGTATTCTTCCCGCACACTCCTGCCTGTCAGGGGTTTCCTTCCCGCTATCGGATTCAGCTGTGACAGCGGGAAGATAAAAATGAAAATCAGCTCCCTCTCCCACAACGGATTCCACATCAATATAACCATCATGTTTCCTCATGATTGAGAAGGAACTTGATAAACCCAGACCGCTTCCACCCCGCTTTGAGGAATAGAACGGATCGAATACTTTGTTTAATTCCTCTTCACGAATACCCGATCCGTTGTCCTTTACTGAAATCTTAACGTACCGTCCCGGCTTCAGAAAGCGTTCCAGTCGTGTTTCACCTGATTCCTCACCGGATTTACCGACGATTATATTTAAAGCTTCAATCTCTATTGTACCGCCTTTACTCATCGCCTGCTTCGCGTTGATAACGAGATTACTGATAACCTGATTTATCTGCTCCACATCTATATTCACATCCAGGAGATTCGGCTGAATATTGTAACTGCATTTAATGTTCGAACCTCTGAGCACAAAGTCAGCTGTTACTTTAAGAAGCTCGATTATTGACACTACTTTTTTTAGAGGGGCGCCGCCCTTTGAAAATGTCAGCATCTGCTGAGTCAGGCTTTTTGCGCCCATAGCCGCTCTCTCCATATCCAGAAGTAGATCATATACTCTTCCTCCGCTTGGAATATGCATTTTTGCGAGAGAAATATTTGCAATGATCGCCATAAGTACATTGTTGAAATCATGCGCAATACCACCTGCAAGGACACCCAGCGATTCAAGTTTGGCGATCTTCAGAAGTTCCTCTTCCATTTGCCGCCGCTCAGTAATATCTCGTCCGATTACCGAAAGAAATTTTCCTTCACTGGTTTTCCAGATTGAAATCGACAGGTCAATAGGAAATCCCGATCCGTTTTTTCTAAAACCCTGAATCTCGAAATTGCTCTCTATCTGCCAGGAGTCCTCAGATGAATCAGGTTCTATAATTCCAAGGAAATGGGCGTTCTCCATCAATTCCGGAATAAGTATCTCCACATTCTTCCCGATAATCTCATCGGCAGTGTACCAGAAATTGTCGCAGGCTGATCTGTTCAACTGTATTATTTTTCCCTCAAGGTCAGCCGTTATTATTATCTCTTTAGCACTTTCCGCTACGGATCTAAACCTTTCCTCGCTCTTTTCAAGGGAATCAATAGTTTTGCTGTTGATAGCTGCTATTGCAGCGAATTCACTGAACGCGGAAGATAATCTGAGATCATTTTCATCAAATCCTCCGGGTTTGTTTATCAGACAGATGATTCCGATGCTTTTTTCATTTATTTTGAGTGGTGAAAATAGAATGTTACTAATTTTTATATGTTGAGAAGGAAGGGTTTTAGCCCATTCAGAACTTGCATAATCATTTTCAATAAGCGATTCACCTGATTCGATAGCAATCCTCTGAAGCTTATTTTCGGAAAGCCTGCTGGGACCGGAGGGAGCCATCAGTCCCTGGCCTGTATCAAGGTACATTTCCTGCTCTTCAGTCTGGTCTTCTGACAGGAAGGAAATATACCCGTTTTCCACACCGATGAGATTCCTGCAGGAAGTAAATATGGATCGCAGAGTCTCTTCAAAGCTCTGATGACGAAGTATGGACTTGTTGCATTCAAGCAGTGCATTTATCTCAACCTGCCGCCGGCGTGAATCCGCAAGAGCATGTTCAAATGTTTCCCTGGACTTCTCCAACTCGGATTCAGATTTTTCAAGCTCAGAAATCTTCTTACGCAATTCCTCGATTTTGCTCGTGCTGAGAACTTTTGATTTGCTCAAAATGATTGCCTCGCTACATTATTTTGTTTATATCTGTTTCCAAGTATCAATTTGCTTTAACCATCCTTTTGCGCCAATCCTGGTAAATAACTTCCTCGCTTTTGAAATACTCTTCTTCGTTCCAGCTCTATCACCTGATTCCCGGAGCATCTGCCCTTTGAAAAAATACGTGATTGCCAGCTCGTAGCTGTCATCAAGATCTTTGAAAATCACCAATGCTTTCTCAAATGATTCAGCTGCACTGCTCCATTTACGTCTTTTTGAATCAAGTCTCCCGGACAATCGGTAAAGACCAGCTTTGAGGTTTACACCAACTGGATCCTCGATGGATGAGAGAAGTTCATCTATTCTTTTTTCTATTCCCGCAAGCTCATCTTCTTTTAAATCAGGTAACAGATCGAGTGATAGAATACTGAAATCTATTCCCTTTTTGTGATCTATGGAACCAATCTCAGTGGCGATTCCGGAAGACTTCATGTAGCATTCTCTGGCGGATTCCGGTTTGTTCATCATAACCAGAGTATCACCTTCGCTCATCAGACACTCCATTACTCCTCTGCGGTCTCCGGTCATCTCTCTGATACTCAGTGAATCACTGAGCAATTCGAGAGATTTCTCATACTCACCAAGAAATTTGTTGATATCACCCATATTGGCGAGAATCGCGGATTCGGTCCCGCGGTCACCGATCTCCCTTGTAATCGCAAGCGAGCGAGTAAAGTACTCAAGTGCTTTATCGTACTCACAGAAAAACTCATATGCCTTACCTATGTTGTTGAGATTGGCAGCCTCTGATTTCCGGCTGCCGATTCTCTCGGTTATCTCAAGTGAGCGGATGAAGTACTCCAATGCTTTTTTGAACTCACAGAATCCCCAGTGTATCAGACCACAGTTGTTAAGGCATGCCGCTTTTGCTTTCATGTCACCTATTCGTTCCGCTATTTCCAGTGAACGTTTGAAAAATTCCATAGCCCGGTGATACTCTCCAAGATTCCAGTAGACAGCGCCAATGTTGTTAAGTGTTGAGGGGCTGACTGTTTTTCCACCGGTCGCCTCATGAATTTTCATTGCTCGTTCATAATAGTTCACGGCATCGTGATACCTGCCCAGGTACCAGCAGGCAAGACCGGAATTATCAAGGGAATCCGCCATTTTCTCCATGCTGTTCATATCTTTTAAGAGTTTCTCAGCTTCTTCAGCTATTTCCAGAACTCTGTCATATCTGGCAGTATCGAGATACGGCCTGCAGATCTTCAGAAGACCGTCAACTTCAAGTTCTTTATCTTTTAATTCACACGAATGTCTGATGACTTCCTCCAGTTCAAGGATCGCCTGTTCGTTCTCACCGAGAGTACTCCGTGCTGCTGCTCTGTTCATAAAACATTCGATCTTTTCCCTGTTCCAGCCTGTATCCTTTTTATCAAAGCATTCAATAGCCCTGTTATAATACTCCACAGCTTCCCTGTACGCATATGATTCTCTTGCCTTATCACCGGCTGAAACGCTGTATTCTATTGCTTTGTCCGTGTCTCCTCCCAGGTAGAAATGCAGGGACAGATCCTCAACAACCTGCTCCACTATTTCCCTGTGGGAATCCAATATCTTCCCGGCAATAACCAGGTGAAGCCGCCCGCGCTTAGCCCCGTTTATTCTGTTGTATACAACTTCTCTTATGACATCCTCGGAAAAGAAAAACCGTTCTCCTCCGTACTCCTTGAGAAGTCCCATCTCTTTTGCTTCATCCATCATATCAAAGAGCTGTCCCTCATTCCAGTCAGTCATTTCCAGCAGGAAACCGAAATCGAATTCACGGCCTATTACAGCGGCATGTTCCATGAGGCTCCTCGCCTCAGCGGACATCAGGCCAAGTTTCCTGTCAATCACGTCTTCTATTGAATGAGGAATCCTGTCAGCCATCTCTTCCCGGAATTCCCAGCTGTCAGTATTCCAGTAAAAAGCTCCGCTTTCATGAA
>JAUXIK010000074.1 GCA_030620995.1 Candidatus Aegiribacteria sp. | reverse complement strand
GCAACAATAACGTTTCTATCTATGGCAAAAGCTATACAGGACGCCTCTCCATGGCCCAGACAGGATGATTGTATCTTAGCGGTCCTGAGAAGATGCTCGGAAACATATGAAATGATACCAGTGAACAGTAATACCGGAATTGTATGATTTCTTCAAATCTCTCTCTATTGACAGGGCATGATAATGCCATATCTTTCCCTATAAGGAGGGATAGATATGACAGCAGCAGTTATAGAACAGGTTGTAACCGAGGGGCTGAATCTCCATCCTCCATCAATGATATGTCGGGACCTGAAACTCCCCACCGCACAAGACCTTGCTACAGTGATACTGGGTATGAGACGAGCGGGAAAAACCTGGTTCATGTATCAGACAATAGGGAATCTCCTTGAAGAAGGAATACCCCGAGAGAGAATCCTCTATATCAATTTCGAGGATGACCGGCTCAGTGAGTTGGATCATGGACAAATGAGGTTGATAGAAGAGGAATATTTCAGAAGATTTCCTGATCTCAGGAATGAATCGGTATGGTTTTTCCTTGATGAGGTTCAGGAGGTTGAAGGGTGGGAGAGTTATGCAAGAACACTTCTCGACAGGAGAGGGCCAAGGCTGATATTAAGCGGATCCTCTTCAAGGCTTCTAAGTGGTGAAGTCGCGACACAGATGCGCGGTCGATCACTGACCCTCGACGTAAAACCATTCAGCTTCAAAGAATACCTCAGATGGAAGGGATTATCCCCGGAAAGGTATCCCGAAAGCTCTACGCGCTCAACAATGGAAAAATGCTTTCTGGAATACCTGGATACAGGGGGTTTCCCTGCGGTTCTTCCTCTGGAAGAAATGTTCCATCGTCAGCTTCTACAGAATTATGTAAGTACGGTGATTTTCAGGGATGTAGTAGACCGCTGGGGCGTGACGAACATCACCCTGCTTAAATATGTAGTCCGGAGATTACTTACCTCCTGCAGCTGCAGGACCTCCGTTAATCGGATATTCATAGAGGCTAAATCAAACGGACTGCATTGCTCGAAGAATACAGTTCATGAATATCTGGGTTATCTTGAGGATGCATATATGGTGGAGAGTATGTTCATTGAGACAGCAAGTGAACGGAGGAGGATGACAAACCCCAGAAAAGTCTATGCAATTGATCCGGGGCTTGTAAACGCTTTTGTGGGACAAAGCGGTGGATGGGGACTGGGAAGGGCACTGGAAGACGCAGTATTCGTAGAGCTTCGCAGACGAGGCTGCACCCCATCATATGTTATGTCAAAGAATGGATTTGAGATCGACTTCTCATTCATGGACGAATCGGGTGAACAGATACTGATGCAGGTCTGCTCGAAACTCGATGAAAAGAGTGTTCTGGAAAGAGAGACCAGGGCTCTGGCAGCTGATACCAGGGAAGCACGAAGATTGATGCTGACCCTTCACGAGGAAAAGAATATCACCAGGGATGGTCTGGAGATAGAAGTTCTTCCTGCGTGGAAATGGTTCGGAAGCATCTGAAGTGATACCAGTTCAGAAGGTTCCTGCATTCAGAAATACCCGCTTCTCTGGAAATCCTTATCATGGTTTCTGCGTTAATAGCAATTTCGCCAACCGTCCGGCGGTATAAAGCGGCACATGCAACCGCGAGCCGCATATCTTAATATTTTTTGCAAGGATGCGGCATTTCAAGGCTCAGTTCCGCCCGGGAACATGTCCTCCAGTGAAACCAGGACTATCCTTGTCTTTTCCTCCGCCAATCTCATCATATACTCCGAGAAACCCGCCGCAGAGAAGTAAACGAACCACCCCTGCAGGGCTTGCCTGGCCCAGCTTTGCCCTGAAGCCGCCAGGTCCTCCAGGTTTCGCAGCAGCTGGAAGTGAACGTCGTTATTAACAGCTGATGACGACCACTTGACCTCTCCGGTTAGCATATCCCCGGTCTCAAGTATGCCAACGATGTCCAGTTCTATGGAACGCCGGTTCCTGTCCAGCCCCTCCCAGCAGCTGCACGTGGATATCACCGGCAGCCCCAGTTCAGCATTAAAGCGGAAAAGCGTCTGTCTGGCGGCATCTTCAAAGATAAGTCCCATGTAAGTATCCATCTGTGGTTCGATTGAAGTCTCCCAGACGCTGTCTATCATGTTCCTTTCGAGCCTGCTTCTGTTCGGTTCTATGAAACGGTGCCAGAAGAGCAAGGCGTTATCTCCTATTTTGTACCTCCAGGGAGATTTTGGACCAGTTCCATAGTTGCGTTCTCTGTGGATGATATCCAGATTTTCCATCACTTCGAGGATTCTCCTGACTACATAGGTCCGGTTCAGCAGTCCGGCAAAAGACGCTATTTCACTCAGCTCACGACGGCCAGCTGCTACAGCCCGCAGCACAGCATCGTATTCCGCCGTATTACGTATACCTTTCTCTCCGGCTATAAGGTTCTGCAGCTGGACATGCACCTCACCCCGGGGCGAGAGCAGTATCCTGCAGAGCGACTCCCGAAAACCCTCATCACGCTTTACAGCGGAAAGGTAACGAGGCATCCCGCCCAGTGCGCCGTATACGTACATGGCTTCCCTGAGCCCCAGCCAGGGCAACATCCGTGATGAATCAAAGTAATCAAAGGGACGCAGTCTGGATGACCAGGATAATCTGCCGAACAGAGGAGAATCACCCGCCTGCAGGGCTTCCATTGTTGACACCTCCGAACCGCATAGAACCAGAAGCAGTGACGAATCATCCATTTCCCTGTCCCAGATCCGTCCCAGAAGATATGTTTTCCCAACCCTCCGACGTCCGTAAAGAAGCGCCATTGCCGGCTCCTTCGATTGGGATAGAGCTTTTAACTCCTCCATCTCATTCTTCCGATCCACGAATAGCTTCATAATAACCCAACCTTCATCATATTAAGACTCTAGTATTATAAATGAAGTGCATTGATTGATATGGCCTGGGAGCGACCGGACTACCCGACATCCGGCGCATAAAGCTTGAACGAAGAACTGTCACGGTAAGCCGGAAGAGGTATTCCCGGCCTTGTAACTCTGTCCACTCTGTGTACCAGCCCGCAATCAACAAGCCACTGGATTGACAGCTCGTATTCTCTGGCGCGGGCACCTTAATGCAGTATTTTTTACAAGGAATACTCTATCTTCCTTCCCTCCAATAATTCCTTACTCACAAACACTCATCAGCTTCGTAACGGTTTTCAAACCGGCATTATGGACAATATGAAAGTAGTAGTTGCAATTTGTCCAACTATGTAATATGCTATTATCGTTACATGGAGGTGGCAATGATTGCTCGAACTATGCAGAAGAAACTTCTGTTTCTATCTGAAAAGTTTCCTGTTGTATCGGTCAATGGTCCCAGACAGTCCGGAAAAACCACACTGGTGAAGCACTGTTTTCCCGGGAAGAAATATGTCTCACTTGAATTACCGGATAACAGGCGGTTTGCTGAAGAAGATCCCCGGGGTTTTCTGTTGACCTATGATGACGCGGTTATAGATGAAGTACAGAATGTTCCGGAACTGTTCTCATATATCCAGGTTATTGTTGACGAGAAGAACAAACCCGGTCAGTACATTCTTACAGGTTCTCAGAACTTTCTTCTATCCGAGAAGATCAGCCAGTCATTAGCAGGTCGTGTTGCAATACTGACTCTGTTGCCGTTTTCCTGCTCTGAGATATCCACAGAATCATATGCAAGGTATGAAACCCTGCTTTACAAGGGTTTCTACCCGCGTTTGTATGATTATGACATACCTCCCGGAGACTTTTATTCAAGTTATGTTCAAACCTACATAGAGCGGGATGTCCGGATGATCAGGAATATCGGTGATCTGTCCAGATTTCATCTGTTCCTGAAACTGTGTGCAGGTCGAACGGGTCAGCTCCTGAATTACTCATCACTGGCTGGAGAATGCGGTATTTCACACACTACCGCAGCGCAGTGGATGTCTGTGCTTGAGGCAAGCTATATTGTATTTCTTCTTCGTTCTCACCATAAGAATTTCAACAAGCGATTGGTTAAGATGCCCAAACTGTATTTCTACGATACAGGGCTTGCAAGTTACCTGCTGGATATACAGATATCTTCGCAACTTGAAACTCATTACAGCAGAGGAGCGCTATTTGAGTCATTTGTTATTTCAGAATTTCACAAAGAACAATGCAACCGGGGGCAGGTTCCTAACTGTTATTTCTGGCGGGATAAGCACGGGCATGAAGTAGATTGTCTGATTGACAGAGGAGGATCAATTCAGCCTGTAGAGATTAAGTCAGGCAGAACCGTAAACAGTAAGTTCTTTAAACCACTGAAATACTGGCAAAAGCTCTCAGGCTCAAAAGTGACACCTGTTGTAATCTATGGCGGAGATACATATCAATCACGAAATGGAGTGGAGCTGTTCCCATGGAAAGATGTAAGTAAAGCTTTGGATCCAGGTAAAGATTAGGAAACTGTCAGTTCGATTGATCAGGAAGAATGTCACTGCTGAGGGGCAGATAACTTCAGCATCCTGGATATTTATCGTTAAATGCTCAAGAAGGAAACCGACCAGCAGCTCCTGCCTGTTGGAAAGATTATGCTTATTTGATATCAGTTCTTTCCTTATCGCTTTTCTGCCGCGATCGGCAACCTCTATCATCTGAACCGATAATCCTCTGGTGAAATACTCCAGCCAACCTGTAAGATCCATGTCGCTTTCACGCACATTCTGTAAAGCCCTGTAGAAGGCTTTTCAATCCTTGTCGTAAAAGAGTGCTGTCTGTTTGCGTTGACATACATTATCTTATGTTATAAAATAAGAATGTCGAAAGGAATGAATATCTTCTATCATAAAAGAAAAATATATCAGGATAGACTGGAGCCCTTCATCGGCGCACCTCTTATAAAGGTTATCACAGGAATGCGTCGTACCGGGAAGAGTGTATTTCTGCGGCAGGTATCCGATATACTGCTGGACAGGGGTGAAAACCCGCTTCTTATCAATATGGAACTCATGGAGAACCATCGATTCAGAGATTTGGGAGTTCTTCATGAGCACATAACCAGACTTGATCCTTCCGCTGTAATAATTGATGAAGTTCAGGATATAGAAAACTGGGAAGAATTGGCTGCTTCCCTCCTGGCGGAAGGCGGAATGGATATTTACCTGTCAGGCTCAAACGCCGGTATGCTTACTTCTGATCTGGCTTCAAAGATTTCAGGTAGATACGTTCAACTCAGGATTTACCCTCTGGGTCTGGCAGAATACATTCAATTCCGGGGAGATGACGCGGGACATCTGGAGGACGTGTTTCAGGAATATCTGAGATTCGGCGGTATGCCGGGTATACATTCGATGGAGCTGAAAGAAGAAGTCATATATCAGTACCTGAAATCAGTCCTGGATACAGTGGTTCTTAATGATGTGATTATAAGGAACGGTGTGAGGAACGCGGCTCTTCTTGAATCCGTTCTTGATTTTCTTGCGGATAACATAGGCTCCCTTTACACGGGGAAGAGTATAGCCGATTACCTGACTTCCGCAGGCAGAAAGACTACCGCTGGAACCGTAATTGAATATGTCAGTTTCCTGGTGAATGCCTTTGCGCTGCATCATGTGAAGAGATTCGATCTGCGGGGAAAACGGCAGCTGGCCTACACGGGAAAAGCCTACCTGAACGACCTGTCTTTCAGACATGCCATCTTTGGTTATCGCGGGGGAGCCGTATCGGGATTCCTTGAAAATATCGTCTATATGGAGCTTCTCAGACGAAATTATGCCGTTTATGTGGGCAGCCTTGCAGACAGGGAAGTGGATTTCGTGGCGGAAAAGGATGGAAACACTTTCTATCTGCAGGTCGCATACCTGCTGGCTTCTCCTGAAACTGTAGAGAGGGAGTTCTCAGCCCTCCGGACAATTCCGGACAACTACCCCAAAATGGTTCTCTCGATGGACAGGAACATTCCCTCCAGAACAGGCATAAACCAGATCTACATACCGGATTTTCTGATAGATCCGAATAAGTATCTTCGATAAATCAATTCTCTACCAGACAATAAATTTACCCTGAATGCAAACCGATTCCTCTCTATCGAGGTAAAACACCATTGGTTATCGACGGTATCTACTGATGAACGGTTGAAGATCTGCCCGAAGTCATAGAGAGAAAGGGAGAGTCTCTTCCTCAGTACCCCGACTATGAAGAGTGAATTCTGAATCAGCTGTGTCAGTCATATTATCAGTGTAATCGATGGTAAGGCGGTCATGTCTCTCTTTGTTGCAGCTGGAGGTAACATCCCAATACATCCTCTTGAAGGATAACATAACCAGACGGTTTCAGACCCGCAGAGGGTTAAACCATATTCGTGCGGATTGAGAATTGTATTGACAATTAGCACAATCTAGCTTAGTATGTCCACATGATTAAAAGAGAAGCTGAAGCAACTGTAAAAGAACTTGCCCGGGGTTATCCTGTAGTAATAATCACAGGACCCCGTCAATCAGGTAAAACCACTCTTGCAAAAAGCGCATTTCCTGATAAGGAATATGTTTCTCTTGAAAACCTTCATACGCGCGGATCAGCAAACGAGGACCCAAGGCTGTTTCTTGACCGTTACCCCGATGGAGCGATCTTCGACGAAGTTCAACACTGTCCTGATCTGTTGTCTTACATGCAGGAAGCTATTGATTTCAGAAGCAGCACCGGTGATTTTATTCTTACGGGTAGTCAGAGATTCGGAGTTCTCTCAGGAATAACCCAGAGCCTGGCCGGTAGAGCGGCTCACCTGGAGTTGCTGCCCTTCAGCTTGTCCGAACTATCCGATTCTATTCCATCATATACACTTGATGGTATTCTGTACAGCGGATTGTATCCTCCTGTGCATGACCGGGAGCTTGATCCCGGCATATGGGCGGGTAACTACATAAGATCCTATGTGGAACGAGATGTCCGCAGACTGATAAATGTGAAAGATCTGAGTGTATTCCAGCGTTTTGTGGGATTATGTGCAGGAAGGATCGGTCAGCTGGTGAACCTTTCCAGTATGGCAGCAGACGCAGGAATTACTCACAATACGGCAAAAGAATGGATATTCCTTCTTGAGGCTTGCTACATTGTGTTTCTTCTTCGTCCGCACCACAGGAATTTCCGGAAGCGACTCATCAAATCACCGAAGCTGTATTTCCATGATACCGCTCTCGCCTCATGGCTTCTTTCCATAGAGACGGAAAGAGCAATGGATCTTTCACCAATGAGAGGTCCTCTCTTCGAGAACTTAATAGTTTCGGAAATGATGAAAACCAGATACAATTCAGGCAGAATGAACAATCTTCACTTCTGGAGAGACAGAGCCGGCCATGAAGTTGATGTAATTGTTGACAGGGGAGACGTACTCATTCCTGTTGAAATGAAATCCGGACAAACAGTAACAACAGACTCTTTCAAAGGACTCAACTGGATGAAGGTACTTGCTTCCGAAGATGACTCATTCCTTGTTTACGGAGGAGACCGTTCATATCGCAGGGCAGGCACATCAGTAATCTCATGGCGCGATCACGCTGCCCTCAGATCAATTCAAATCTGACGATTCCAATAGCTCCCGATTCGGGAAGATGAGCTACTGTACCAGGATACGAGCTTCAGTGATAGGAGTATCAGGGATTTCGATAATCCACAGGAATTCCAGAGAAGAATCTCCACCTCAGTACCCCGACTATGAAGAGTGAATTCTGAATCAGCTGTGTCAGTCATATTATCAGTGTAATCGATGGTAAGGCAGTCATGTCTCTCTTTGTTGAAGCTGGAGGTAACATCCCAATACATCCTCTTGAAGGATAACATAACCGGACGGTTTCAGAGAATATCAGCAATGCTGTTTACAGGAGAGTAAAAACCAGAAGCAATCATCCTGTCAAGAACATCATTTGCCTGCTCAAGAGTGAACATGCTGTCCTGCACCGATGCTTTGAGAATGCCGATGGTCCCGGTAACCGGAATTTTCATATTAGCGCATTGTTTTCTGGCAGTTCTATCGTCTGTCGCGACAATAGCGTTTCTATCTCTGGCAAAAGCTATACAGGACGCTTCTCCATGGCCCAGAAAGGTTATCATTTCCCTGAAATAGTCACGTTCCTTCAGGATCAGTGGACAGAGAGAAAAAATCCCCTTCTCTATCAACCAGTCAACAGACCCTAATGCTTTGATCTGGGATATGCCGGAAGAAATTTCATCGTAAACCTCAGTAGTAATCACTCCCCTGCCCTTATAGCGTTTTTCAAGAATGTGCGCTGAATCCGAAATAAAAAAATTACTCAATACAACAGTATCAAACACCCATTGCTTTTCAGGCATTTTTTGTATCATCTTCAAGAAACGAGTAATTTGGAGATAAATTGTGTTCGTGCAGCCACTTTCTGGTTTCCCAAATATTCATACCCATTTCTTCAGCCAGTTTCCCCATGCTGATATAGCCACCCTGAAAGGCCTCCAGTGCACGTCGCTGTTTCTCGCCGAGGGATAACAGGTCAATCTGATAGCAGGAAAACAAGGCCTGCCTGACCAATTCTCCAACAGAAGTCTCCCTTTTTCTGGAAAGTTCTTTTAACCCTTTGGCAATCTCCGGATTTACTTTAATGTGAATAGTGGCACTCTGCACAATAGACCTCCAGATCATTTACATATATACAAGATTAGATACTTAGTAATACCATATTGTACATATTGCCGTCAAGGTCTGAATATGGAAACAGTACCTCGATTTCTCAAAGCACCAGACATCAGCTTCATCTGTCTCTTTTTCTCGCCTTCCATCTAAAAATGGATGAATGTGCACAAACTGAAACTGTGCAACTCCGCTGATCAGCACAGGGTGAATATCTATTCCGGAATTGAGCCATTCGATAAAGTTCCGTGTCATGCCCGGCACTGATTCGGGCGGTGGCGGGGTGTAGACGATCTCACCGGTAAAACTGTTGATGATGTAATTCTGTATAAGTCTGTACTTTCCAGGAGAAGTCTTCCCGCCACGCACTCCCAGGACAAGTCTTCGGTGGATTTCGTGGCGGAAAAGGATGGAAACACCTTCTATTTGCAGGTCGCATACCTGCTGACTTCTCCTGAAACTGCAGAGAGGGAGTTCCCAGCCTCTAAGAGCCTGTCCGAGAATAGCCAAAGATTTATTTTTTACGATAAGCCGTGTATGATCTCAATTTCTATAGCCAGTTTTGATGAGAAGATACTATTATCTTGATAACTTATTATATTCATGTTATAAACGTTGACACGCCTTGCTTATGTAGTATATTAAGATCAATAAAGCAAGGGAGGATTAATTATGAATATTCCATTCAAAGAAAGCCCGGTTGAGTACTCTTAGTGCTAATACTAAACATACCACACAAAAGATAGAAATATCACAAA
The DNA here is from genome assembly GCA_030620995.1 of Candidatus Aegiribacteria sp. Taxonomy (GTDB): domain Bacteria; phylum Fermentibacterota; class Fermentibacteria; order Fermentibacterales; family JCC-6; genus Aegiribacteria. The sequence continues at coordinate 2,159 of JAUXIK010000074.1, read as the reverse complement.
AAAACCCCATAGTATAATCAGAGTGAACTGTACATAGATCGAATATAAAACACTATTATATATGATAGATAATATAAATTCGTATTTCTAAATTTGAGGTCCAACTACAATGCCATTTCAGACTGAGAATGGTCATTGACGATGTTCTCTTCAGAATATTAGTTCATTGTGTACTAATTTGATACTTGATCCTGATCGAGATTGGATAATACCCTAGATATTACTTATTATGTCGGCTTCTCTTTTTTTAATAAAGGCATCCATCTTCTCTCTTACTCCAGGAATATCAAGGGGATAGATCATACGCTCAAGTACTCCATCTCTCCCAACTCTACAGGGCATGGAATAACATAAACAGCATTTCGATTTAGGATCTGGCACGGAAACAGTATGTATACGACGTCTATCAAGGACAACAGAACTTAATACATCTATAGCTCCCTCAACTACAGGATGGAGAGAACCTGATCCAGAAGGTGCATGTTTCACCCTGTCCGCTCCCTTACAGATCTCACGTCGACAAGATTCAATTACTTGCTCCTGAGTTTCCTCAGGGAGTCCTTCTCCCGCCATACAAGATCTGGGGACAACAGCGATAACCTCATCATCATGAGGGCCAATAGCATATGCTTCAATCTCAGAGGGATGGTGCTCACCTATCCTGTACTGAGCGATTGAGTATCGTAACCTCGCAGTATCTACAACTGTTCCCAATCCGAAAATGTGCTCTTGGGGTAAGCCTGAATTCATCACCAAATATCGAGTGATTAAATCAAGAGGATTAGTAATCACTAATACAATCAACCCTTCCTTCTTTTCTATGGCAGGAATTATTGTTTCCTCAAGAGCAGATACATTTGCTGAATATTGTTCTAAACGTTTTTCGCCTTTGCTCATAGCTTTACCTATTGTCAACACGAGGATATCTGCTTCCATAAGTTTTTCTCGGACTCTATCTTGGCTTGAAGCAATGATCCTTGAGCAGGTGGGGGCAAACGTCAAACCATGCTCAATATCGATTGTTCTATGCGTGATATTCTCAACCGTCTGGTTATACCAGTGAATCTCTGATGTAAATACCGTATTCACTAAACGGTATACTATAGCTTTCCCAATTGACCCTGCGCCCCAAACCGCAATCTTCATTCGTCTTTTGTTTCTGTGGGAACCATCTTTAACGAATCTTTGAGTGCGAGTGTATCCGTGTTCCTCGAGACTGCATCACTCATTCCTGTACAATACATGGATTTCCCCATTGATTCAGCGAGTAGTGTAAGTCTATTTAGCCACCTCAGCCAGTTACTATAGATTGATTTAGTAACACTTAAGTCATAAAGAACTTTATTGTGCGTTTGTACTAGCTCCCCAAGCTCTTCTTGATGTCTTCTTGTCATTCTCACCAGACACTCTTCTGGGAATCTGATAAGAACAACGTTTCGTTCTTGATGTTCAATTGTAAATGCGGGGAGTGGTCTCCCAAGCGCTTTTTCAGTTTCAGTTGGCATTTTCCTCTCTTCCGATTCTCTTAAATAGTTCAACGATTGAGCCTCCGTTTCGTGCTTTTCTAACGGAAACTGAATCAACACAAGATTTCATTAAAGCAAATTCATGTTCATGTCTATCTAGACTTTCCTGAGATATTTCTTTTCTTCCCCTGTCTTCTACTTCTATCCTAACACCATGAGGCTCTTTACGGTAGCGTAATGTTACTAAACCATTGCCATTTGGATATGCATGATCACCAATATTGTGATATGCCTCTGCAAGAGCTGTAGCAAGATCATGGTAATCGTTAAGGTTTTGCTTTCCAAATTCCTTTTGCTTTATAACATCCTTAAAGAAAATGAAGTTATACTCATCTTTATATGGAAAAGACATTTGTCTGTCCCAGCTAACCCATGTAGCTTGAGCAATAATTTCATCATCATACGGTATTCGAGGATCGTAGAAGAGTTTATCAAGGGGTTCATCTCTATTCACTCCTATTAAGGAATTCAATATTTGTTTCCGACCCGACTTTTCATCTCCATTCCCAAGTCTTGAAAGCATCCCATCACTGGACATAACAAGTCTCCATGGAGCTGATAGTGTATGACGTGTTACTAGTGGAGTCACACCAATACCTTCAGGGAGAGGAGGGTGAAGCTCTGCGCTGGGAA
>JAUXIK010000090.1 GCA_030620995.1 Candidatus Aegiribacteria sp. | reverse complement strand
CGAACCATCTGGTGCACAGGTTGCCGGGCCTGCGCGGTTGCCTGTGTGATCCACACAGGGATACATGGTCTGGTGGTGCGTTTGAAGGACGGCGAGTGGACTCCGGGATTTACATCCGCCTGTCTCAACTGCAGTGAACCTCCATGTGAGGCGGTATGTCACACAGGGTGTCTGATAAGGGAAAAGAATGCTTGAGAGGACCGGATTCCGCACTTCCGGGCTGAAGCATCTTCCTTTGAAAACAGCCCTTGATGGCATTGTCCGGGCTGGATTTCAGACTGTTGAGTTCTGCCTTGAACACCCTGAAGCTTCACGCACCACACTTGAACTGGCAAGGAAAATGGGGCTGAATATCTCATCAGTGAGCTATCACGGAAAAAATGACGCTCCTGGCACCCGGCTGGAAAATGGAAAACGGGCCATCAGGATGGCTGCCGAATCCCTAGTTGATGTAGTAGTTCTCGGGTCTCCCGTCCGGGACAGGGATGGTTTCCTCAGGGAAGCGGCCGACCTGTATGACATGTGCTGCAGGCTGGGTGTGAAACCGGCATGGGAAACAGAGCCGGGGACGGTGCTGGACGGCATTGACGAGTTCCACATGCACATAGCTTCATTGGGACCCCTTGCCGGTATCAATCTGGACGCCGGTCATCTTCATCTTCAGGAGCGGTGTACGGTGGAGGATATCAGAGTGCTGGGAGACAGGATCTTTCATGTGCATGTGGAGGGTATGAACCGTTCGGAGCACAGACACCTGATCCCCGGCCGGGGCGATATGGAGTGGCAGAATCTGTTTCGCGGTCTCGCTGAAGCGGGTTACGGAGGACCTCTGACCATCGATCTCTTTGATATACCTGCTGATTGGAGAGGATATCTTCAGCGGGCAAATATTGCCCTGAATACCCGAATAAACTATTATAAACATAATCAGACATTTTTCTAAAAGGGGGTAAATTTGAGGAACATAGCGCTGGGTATCGGGCTTACTTCGGCCTGCACCTTTTCTTGCAGGCATTGTTATTCCGGTGGAGGAAAGAACCCTGTGGAAATAGACAGGGATACGCTGTTCCGCTTTCTCTCCGAATGCAGTGTGGAATCCATCAATCTCGGTACAGGTGAGTCCTTTCTTTATCCAGATTTTCACAATATTCTTGACGAATTATTCAGAACAGGAATCCCTGTTGCCCTTACCACAGCAGGACCCAGTATTGATGCAATGTCGGATGAGGAGATCAGACGACTCCACGATGTGGACTTTTCTCTGGACTTTCCGCAGAAAGATCTACACGACACATGGAGGGCTGAAGGTGCGTTCGACATGGTACTCAGAGGAATTGAGCGGTGCAGATCTCTTGGTGTCACCGCCTCTGTTGCCATGTGCCTCATGAAGCAGAATGCCTCCCGGATGCAGGAAATGTGCTCCCTCTGCAGGAACCTTGGTGTATCACTGCGGGTGAATGTATACAAAGCCATCAAAGGGAAAGAATTTGAGCCTGATTACAATTCCTTCTGGCAGTCCATACAGGTCCTTTTTGTTGAAGCTGAGTCCATAGCCTGCTCCGAGCCGGTGGTGAATGCGGCGCTGGCGGCGGGAAACGGATTAAAGGAATTTCCTGTGATGGGCAGCCCCTGCGGTGTGTCTTCTTTGCGGCTGAGACCCGGTGGTGAGATCATGCCATGCGTGTACTGGGACCACAGCCCTGTTACCATGGATAAGTTTCTGTCCGGGGAGATGGATCTGCCGTCAGGCTGCGAACTCCCCCGCCCGGAGTTCTGTGACGACTGCGACTGGTTCGATGTGTGTCGCGGAGGCTGTTCCGGGCGACGGCTCTATACAGGGAAATCCGAACCGGACATCTACTGTTTCATGAAAGAGGGGCGTTCGGTGCCGCAGCTTGCTCAGAAACCCATCTTTTCTGGAGACGACTACATACATGCCTCGTACCTCTGTACCATAATAGCGGTATTTGGGGAATGAGCTTCGGATCATCATTTCTGCATGCCTACGATGTGAACGGCGAAAAGGTTTACTTTCATTCCCTTACTCTCGAGATCTACAATTCGCCTGAGGAATGCCCATCTCCGGAAACTGAGCAGGAACTGCTCGCTTCGTACCGCAGGAAAGCCGGCGAGAACAGCGGCATAATAATGGGCTGCATGTTCCTGACAACACGGTGTCCCAGAAACTGCGGGTACTGTTTTCTGCAGGATGTTCAGCATGGGGATATGACCCCCGCTGAGATAGATGCGGGACTTGAGCTGATTGGAATGGGGCCGGCTGACCTTCTGTTATACGGGGGAGAGCCGTTTCTGAGACCTGATCTTATCCTTCATGTAATCCGCCGGGTGAGAAGCAGCGGCGCCAGGATAAATCTGTCCGCTGCCACAGGAGGTGTTCCCGTAAATACCTCTCTTGCCCGCGCACTGGCTTCCGAAGGTACATTCATAATAGTGTCTATTGATGGTCCTCCTTATGTACACAACAGTGCGAGGCCGCTCATTCGCGAGAAAAATTCATTTGAAAAAGCTGAAAAAGCTTTCCATGTATTCAGGAATGCGGGATGCAGAGTGGGCATATCCGTCACAGTCACAGAAAGAAACATTGAAACGGTCCGGGAGGATTTCCTGTGGCTCATGGAGTACTTCCAGCCGGACGACATGGGGCTGAATCCCTGGCTGCATCCCCTGAAAGGCGGAAGGGCAAATCCGGTGCAGGCCACCGGTCCGCGCATTCTCGAGACTGTTGTCTCCTGCATGGAAATAGCCATTGATCGGGGTATGTACATAGAACAGCTCGCAAGAAGGGTAAGACCCTTCGTCAGACTGATTCCAAGGCTCAAGGATTGTGCTTCAGCCGGTGGCAGGCTGGTACAGGTTCCGGGAGGAATTGCAGGCACCTGTGACTGCATGACCGTTTGCGGCGATCACGGTGTGAACCTGAAAGACACGGATGATGTGAAGGATCTGCTTACCCTGTTCAGAGATCTGTCTCCTGTGAATTTTCCCGCCTGCATTACCTGTCCGGCCCTTGCCCTGTGCGGAGGGGGATGCAGATACGATGCGTACCATGCCTCCGGAGTACTGAACGGATCCCGACCCGAAAGGTGTTTCTTCGAGAGGGAATTTCTCAGATGGATGATAGAAAAGTCGGTTGAGCATGGAAGAGAATCACTCATTCCAGCAGGCGGTTTTGATATCAGCGCCATGCCCATGCCCGTTGGAACCATGATCGGCGAAGAGCAGAGTGTGGATAATTGATCTGGAAACACGGCAATACCTGGTTTGACTCTGTAACACTGCGGATCTCCGTGGGATCCCCGCTTGAGGACAGCGGTGCAGCTGTGAAACCCATTCCTCCCGCTGAGGCTACAGCAGTCCAGGCTGTTGTAACCAGACGATGCAACCTCTCGTGCAGCTACTGCAATGTGAGGCTTTCCGGGGATTCTCCCGATGATATGACCTTTGAAACTGCTGACCGGGTGATAAGAACTGCTGCCACCGCGCCCTCGGGCAGGCTGGTGATGGTCACCGGTGGAGAACCTCTCCTTGTCCCCGATATAGCTTTCCGCATTCTTGAAAGAACCGATCCACCGAAGGTTCTATTTACCAATGCCACACTGATTACCGCGGAGATCGCTTCTGAGATGAAGCTGATGGAAGTATCTCCGGTTGTTTCGCTGGACGGTACGGAAAGTGTTCACAATTCACAGCGATGCGGTTCCTGGGCCTCCGTTGCGGAAGGGCTGGATTTGCTCAGAGAAGCCGGTGTTTCTTATGGAATATCAACTGTGCTCGGTCATCACAACTGGAGAAGCATCTCCGCCGGGATGGAACAGATGTATGAGAGGTTCATGCCGGTCAGCATGGGGTTCAATATTCTTCACTGGACTCCAGGTAATTTTGATCCAATTTCGGCTGAAGCTTATACGGATGCCATTGGCAGAGTATTTATCACTGCTCTGAAACACGGAATTTTTGTGGATCAGATCGCCCGGAGGATAGATCCGATCATCAGCGGTACGTACAGGCACAGGGATTGTGCCGCTCTGGGGGGCAAGATAGTCTTCCATCCCGACGGCAGAACATCAAACTGCATAAGCGGGAGATCAATGGAAGACTGGTCCCAAAGAATACCGGCGGTCATGGATTATTGCGCACAGTGTCCTGCGGCGGGAATCTGCGGCGGAGGCTGCGCATGGGACGGGATACATCTCGGGGGCTTCGGAAAACCGGATGCCCGGCACTGCATGTGGGTCAAACACATACTTGATCTTTTTCTGAAGGATGTGGAAAAGCATTTTCCGAAGGGTCCTGTTTCCCGCAGGGAACTGAAGAAGAGGTACGGTATGTTGATAACCAGAGGCGGGTCTCCCCTTACCGGATCCATAGGTCACGGAGAATGACAGATATCTCAAGCTTCCGCCCGGAGCAGGTCAGGGAATACACAGCGGGCAGAGTATTATCGGCTGCCGATAGATACATACTGGAAGAACTGAAGAAGAAATCACCTGACACCGTTGTTGAAATAGGCTGCGGGCCTGGAACAATCGCGGGGAGGACCCTTTTTGTAGAGAAATACATCTGCACGGACATTACCATCGAGTTTCTCAGGGTGGCTTCAAAGGCCAGACCATCCGGTGTTTTCCTCAACTGTCGGGCGGAGACCCTTCCACTCCGGAACGGTATGGCGGACTGCGTGGTGGCCATGGCTGTTCTGCACCATCTGAATAAAAAGGCTCTCCGGCACTCTCTGAACGAGATACACAGGATATTGAAACCAAATGGTATTTTCCTTCTTCTGGAGGATTGGTGTTTCGAAAAGGGAATCACCGGGTTTGAGGAAGAAGCCAGAAAGTGGAGGTTCAGAAACGGATCAAATGAAAACCATCTTACAGCGGACAACTGGCTCAGGGAGATAAGGACAGCCGGCTTTTCCTGCAGAAATCCTGTCTGGACGGAAAGACCGTTCCGTACATCTGCTTCCCATCTCATCAGGTGGCCGGAAGTGGATAGAAAAGTGAGAATGATGGCTCTTGAATCGGTCAGGCAGTAATGAAAATTCTGCTGGTTCAGACCTGGCTCGGAAGAGAGCAGCATCCGGTGCTGCCTGTTGGGCTCGCATCCATCGCCGGTTCACTTTCGGAGCACGAGGTTCGGATCGAGGATCTTAATCTGAGCGGGTCTCCCATGGAGAGGCTCAGATCTGTCCTTGCGGATCACAAGCCTGACGTTGTTGGATTCAGCCTGAGAAATGCCGACACCACCTCCTATTTTGATCGATACAGTTACATTCCACGGTGTCTTGAACAGATAGAACTTACTTCCAGACTCTGCCCGAATGCGCACATACTTGCAGGGGGAGCCGGTTTCAGCATTTTCGCGGAGCAGATAATGGGTCATTCACCCCATATTCACTGCGGGGTGAAAGGACATGGTGAGCTCATTGCTCCAGAACTGGTCAGGAACAGAGCGTACGGACTCTATCCCGGCGCGAAGGGAGAATTTATTTCTCCAAGGTTTGATCTTCTTTCTTTATCATCCTACATTCCTTTTGAAAAAAACATTGCAGTGGGCGTTGAAGTTAACAGGGGATGTGATCGCAGATGCACGTATTGCTCCTACCCCGCAATATCAGGGAAGAGCGTTCAGGAAAGACCGCTTGAACAGATCAGAGAAGATATGGTACATCTCATCGGACAGGGTTCCAAACACTTTTTTCTGATCGCTTCCGTTCTGAACAATCGAAGGGCAAGGGGAATGGAGGTGGCCTCAATGGTTGGATCTCTCAATTCCGGTATTACCTGGGAGGCATATCATTCCGCACTGGATTTTGACGGAGAATACGCTTCATTTATTCGCAATTCCGGCTGCCTGGCTGTTTCCTTTTCTCCCGATGGAGGGACGGCGGAGCAGATGAGGAGAATTGGAAAGGATTATAACACTGTTGATCTGGAATCGGCGATAACCGCAGCAGTTACGAATGGAATACAGGTATCACTGAACATTTTCCCCTGGGGTACCGCTGGAGGGATATCCGAGATGATACAGGCCTTCCGTAACGGCGCCCGGTGGGGGAGACTTGCCGGAGAAGTATTGATGAGACTCCGATTCAGCCTGATCCGGAAACTTCCAGGGACTCCGTTTACGCCTGCTGAAGTGTCTTTGAACGGGAGAATACCTGTGAAGGAGTTTATAAAGCCTTCCTCGCCGGGAATGGTTGCCTTCCGTGTAATGAAAAGTATGTATGAAAGGGATATGATAAAGGCATGAAGGTTTTGATACTGGCAGCAGGAACAGGAAGCAGGCTGGGCGCAGGAACACCCAAAATACTGGTAGAAGTTAGCGGGAAAACCATTCTCAGCCGTCATGTGGATTCTCTGACCAAGGCGGGAATTGCATCTGAAGAAGTCACGGTAGTTACCGGTTACAAGTCTGATGATGTGACAGATTCCTGCAGGACTCTGGGGTTGAAAACCGTTTACAACCCGAGGTGGAATACTCCAGGCACTTTCTCATCTTTTTTCGCGATACCTCCTTCGGACAGTTCTCTGCTGATCATTCACGGAGACCTGCTCTGGGAAGCCGGTCTCGCCATGGGTACGTTTAATAGCAGCGGAGACATAGCGGTACCTGTGGACCCGCGAAACAGAGCTGATGAAGAAGCCATGAAAGCGGAGGTTCGCGGGAGCCGACTTCTTCGCCTTTCAAAATCTCTGCCTGTTTCCAGATCCGCCGGAGAATCCATGGGTATGTTCTTTATCCGTCATCACCGGATCCTTCACAGGCTTTCAGAGCGATTATCAGATGATCCTTCAGCAAATTTCGATGATGCGGTGAATCTTGCCGCCGGTTCCCTCAGGACGGAAGCATGGATCACTGATCAGTTCGTCTGGGAAGAAGTAGACACACCCGAGGACCTTGCAGCAGCCGGGATCAAGTTTTTATGACACAACAGCCTGAAACCTGGGAAGATGTCTGGAAGAACAGAACCTCACAGAATGGACTTATCCACAGGGCAGGAAGGACACTCGCCGCGTACGGAGATCTTCAGAAACTTGTCATGGAGATACTGAAGAGAAACTGCAGAATCACGGAGAATACCCGGATACTTGAGGTAGGATGCGGATCGGGTCCTGTAGCCGGAAGGCTGGAGCGGCTTACGCCGATGGTGTATGGTGTTGATATCTCACCAACCGCAGCGGAACTGACAAAGGAGACCGGAGTGGGAACAGCGATAACCGATGCTCGCGAACTCCCTTTTAAGGATGAAAGCTTCGATCTTGTTTACAGCACCGGTGTTGTTGATCTGTCTGATGATTCTGGAGCTGCTGCGATCCTCAGAGAGATGGTAAGGGTTACATGTACTGGCGGCCGGACAGTGATTATCACTGCATGGAAGGGCTGCCGCCTGCATGAGGTCATCAAGGAATATCTGATCAGAAAGGAACGCTGGCGCTACGGACCAAAGCGAACCTTCACTGCGCTTGAACCGCTTCTGCCGATTAATGGAATACGGGTCAGGGAGCGGGCAATGGGAGCCCTTTTTCAGTTCAGGTTTGTATCGTATCTTTTTGAGGAGCGTAAGCTGGCAAGGAGGCTGTATCACTGTGCTTACATGTTGCTTTCGATACTCCTCTGGCCACTTAACCGGTTGCCCGGTGCAGTACTTGTGACCACAGTGGAGAAAGAATGAACAAAATTCCTGATATTTCCAGACTAAGAACCATCTGTCAACCTGAAGATCTGGATGTCTGCCTTTACAGGAAATTGATCATCCGTCGATTTTCCATTTATCTGACAGCACTTTTCCTTCGCATGG
>JAUXIK010000001.1 GCA_030620995.1 Candidatus Aegiribacteria sp. | reverse complement strand
CTGCTGATATTGAACTTACATACTGGCAGGCCGGAGGACACCTGAAGGATTACGCCAGAGCCAGGGGAATGGAATTCCTGTGGTTCATGTATCTTTCACAGCGTGTTGACGACACCATCTTCAACTCAATCGCTCAATCCGACGTGACCTGCATGCTCAATGTAGCAAGAGCGATAGACTCATCAATTCCGGACAGTGTTGCTATCCAGACCAATGTCGTGCCTATCTACAACGACTGGCTTATCTGCAACCTTGTCAATGACCTGAAGGATGAGTCATTCGGCGGGATATATACGTATGATATACTCCCCGATACCGTTGACTTCGGCGTTATCGGCCAGTCTGCATCGTTTGTGAAAAAATTCTCATCAGGTTATCCGCTGGATGTATGGATAGGTAATGAATCCAAGGGAATGGATGCTCCTATCTGGGCAGCGCAGTACGTTGAGTTTAAGGGTGCCTACGCCGATTATCCGACCATGTACTTCAATGGCATGTATGCGGATGACGGCGGATCAGGCTCAATACTCGACGGAAAATGGACCGGATATGCTGTAGTACTCAGCGAGGACGAAACAACGATTCTCTCTGTGGAATCAGTTGAGTTGAACGAACTCTACAATGGCTCATTCGAGCTTGCCGGTGGCGCAGCTTACCTGGTCCTTACAAACAACAATGATGGCGGACAGGCTGATCTCAGGTTCGTTCTGTCACAGGATTCGGATATACCTAATGTTCTTCTGTCAGCCCATCAGAATACTGTTAACGATCAGTACATCACTCTCTATACCACTCTGTACGACAGTATTCCGGAAGGATTTGACTGGTACGGACCTATCTTCAATGCGTCTACTGCTGACAGTACAGGTCTTTTCAACATGTCAGTCTTCTATGAAACTCTCTGGTCCCACAGGTTCACTGCGTGGGAACCCGGAGGCTACACTCTTCAGATCGCAGGTTACGACAGCACAGGATTCCCCGCTACCAACAGCATTGCTGTAACTGTTGACTATGTAACATCAGGCGGTCTGTCGATCAGCATGAATGACATACATCTGAATATCGCTGCCGGAGCTGCGGCTCCCGGCACGATGGTCAGTATGTGTGAATCAAACATGCTTGGTCTTGCGGTAGAAACACAGACTTCCCTTGAAGCTGTTCGCGGCCAGTTGACCGGCATTCTTGCCGGACCGGTAAGCATTCCGTCTATTGATGCAGTGATTTCGTTCCCTGCTGAAAATTCCGAAGGCGCTGTGTACAGTTACACCGCCGACGGATGGAGCAGACTGGAAAGCTGGTTCCAGAATGGTAGAATGAGTGCTTCAGTCTCCGATGGCGGAAATTACGCCTTTGGCTCGTCTCCCGGTGTATCATCACCGGAGATTCCTGCCGATTTCCGCTTTGGCGGTACATATCCCAACCCGTTCAGCGCGGAAGCTGCGATCAGTTTCTCGCTGCCGTCAACGGGACATGTAAATGTAACGATCTACGACATGACAGGTAGAGCCATCAGGACTCTTTCCGACACGGAGATGATGGCAGCTGAACATAGTCTTATCTGGGATGGTTTCGATGAAACAGGCCACGCGGTCGGAGCAGGAGTTTACTTCTGCAGACTGCAGGCATGCGGAGAGACAGTTACCCAGAAGATGCTTCGGATAGAGTAGGAAGGAGGGAGAAATGAAACATAAAATAGCAATAGCGATCCTGGGCTCCCTCGTACTGCTGAGTGCTTGTGGAAACCAGCTTCCAACGCTTCCCGATCCGTACGGATATCAGGGATTCCTCGATAGAGGCTGGGCCAAGTATGCGGATGATATATTCTCAAATGAGCAGGGAACCGGTGCTCTCGATTACTTCAAAGATGCCATAGACTGCAATGTTCAGGGTATTGAAGGTTTCGTGGGCGCGGGCTGGTCAGCGCTGTTCGTGAGCGATGAATGGCGAATAGCTGACAACTACTTCTACATGGCAATTCAGCTGGATGCCGGGGTCTTCCCGATGATGAATCCAGATGAATCTCAGGTACAGGATACGATGTGGACTGTCTTCGAATGTCTGCATCCGGACCTTCCCCCTGAAGTTCTGGATCCTATACTCGCACTGACTGATAGTATGGGTATCGTCTGGGTAGCGGAAGAAATTGAAGCCATTATCGATGACGATCCGATTCCTTACCGTTTCCAGCCTCTTCTGAGTGATCCAATAGCGATGTTCACAGCCGCTAACGGATTCTCCACCTCTACGTCCACAGTGGACAGCATAGTCGGCGGATGGATCTACATGACAACTCCACAGGCGGTAATGGATATCGGTGGAGATGACTACTACGTCTGGATCAATGTCGATGATCAGATGAACTACGATTACCGTACGTTCACCGCAACAGGTTCCGAGACTCAGTACTCTTATGACGCTCTTGCAGGCATCGTCATGCTGCAGGACATCAGAGGTGAAAATGGAGATCCTCTACTGGGTTGTGCGGCTGCCTGGGGACTTGACCAGCTGAACAGCGATTACTCGTTTGGTTCCGGCAAGGACTATGTCGGACTCGAGACAATCAGCAACATTCAGCTGAAAGGCACAGCAGCAGCGATAGCTTATGCGAATCAGGCGTTCATGTACGCATGGTTCACATGCACGAGTGAAGGTTACGGAAATTATCTCGATCCAGCTGATGCGGGATTCGTGGTCGAACTCATGGCCGTGATCGAAGAGATGCTGAACAGCTAGAACAGAACTGTCAAGTTCTGATAATGTTCAGTTCCGATAAGAAACCCCCTGGCATTATTGCCAGGGGGCTTCCTCCAAACCAAATTAATTAGTGACAGGCACCATTTAAATTTGTCGTAACATATTGATATAATAATATATACAAATACGATAAATTGCATTTACTGCAAAACTTGCATTATCCTTCATTTATTAGTAAACTGTAGTTATGGCTAGAATGGCAAGAATTGTAATTCCTGATATTCCACATCATGTTACACAACGTGGTGTGCGGTCTATGCCTATCTTCAATACAGACAGGGATAGAATCGCATATATGAGAATCATTTCCGAAATGGGGAAGAAGTATGGAGTGCGGTTCTGCTGCTGGTGTCTTATGAAAACCCATATTCACCTGGTTGCTATTCCACAGGAGAAAGATAGTCTTGCCAGAGCAATAGGAATAGCTCACCATACTTATACACAAATGTTCAATAAGAAACTGGGATTGAAAGGTTATCTATTCGGAGAGAGATTTTATTCAACACCTATGGATTGGAAACACTGCCAGGCAGCAGCTCGTTATATCCATCAAAATCCAGTTCGTGCAGGTCTGGTTACACGGGTGGAAGATTACAGGTGGTCGAGTGCTCTATATTTTATGAGGAAGATCTATCGTGATCCTCTTGTTAATGACGATAGATTATTGAATCTATCAAACAACTGGGATAATATATTCGCTTCGGAAATGGATATTGACGAGTTGAATAATATAAGGAAGACTACCCTGTCAGGAAAACCATATGGAGATGAATCGTTCATCGCAAGAGTTGAAACAATAACAGGTTATGATTTATCCAGAAAAAAACGAGGAAGACCGTTGAAAAATAAATAGTGCCTGTCACTATTTAAAAACGGGGGCATCGATTGAGAAGATGTCATAATTCTCTGCACCACCTACTCTGTCCGACGAGAAGGCAAACCAGCCGTATTCAGGATTCCAGGCCGGGTATATATCCTTTCCCGGATCATCAGTAATCTGAACAAGTGTATTACCATCAAGATCACTGATCCAGATATCCCATTGTCCTGATCTGTCCGATGAGAAGGCGAACCAATCATTCTCGGGTCCCCAGCACGGATGAATATCATCAGAACTGTTTTCAATGACGGCATGAGGATTTGAACCATCCGGGTGGATGAGCCAGATATCTGACTGCGTACCGTCATTAACCTGAAATAGAATCCACTGTCCATCAGGTGAATATGAAGGGCGCAGGCAATCAGAAGATGGAGTATAGAAAGAATTGCATGTAATACTATCCGTGCTGTACTCCGCCTTCCAGAGGCCCCAGTATGCATCGGAATATGTACAGAAAAGCAGCGAATCACTGTTCGGTGACCATGTTGGATGAAGGTGTTTCAGACCATCACTAAGTATAACGGTGAGATATCCGGTGTTTCCCGGAATAGTACATATATCCGAGTTTGTGTTTCCGGAAAAAGTCGTGAAAACGACTTTGCCTTCGGATGCACTCCAGCAGCCTGTTGCCCCAACTGATTCGTTCAGGTTGGAGCATGTCATGAGTGCAGGGGGTCCAAATCCATCGAAACCATATAAGCACGGGGATGTACCGCTATACGACGTAAACAGAAGAACGCCTCCATATGGTGACCAGGCAAGAGCTGTATCAGGGTAGTTGCCGGCAAGATAAAGATATGCTCCATCCGGCCATTGTTCGATCTCCGAAGGATTGCTTCCACATGCCGTAAATAGAGCCGTCAAAATAACTGTCAATACAATAATGGTATATTTCATTAGATACTCCGATACTGATTCACTGAATTCATCAATAGTTGAGACACGATACATCTGTTACAGATTGTTGCTGCATGAAGGTCCGATAGTAATACTGGCGCCCAGTTTGTTAAGCCTGCTGACAAGGTTTTCATAACCCCGTTCGATCTGGTGTACATTTCGTATTATGCTGATTCCTTCCGCACAAAGAGCAGCGGTCAGAAGTGCCATTCCCGCTCTTATATCAGGGCTGCTTACATTTGTTCCATGAAGTTTTGAAGGACCTGACACCACTACTCTATGCGGGTCGCATTGAATGATGCCTGCACCCATCGCGACCAGCTTATCAACAAAGAAGAGTCTGCTTTCAAACATCTTCTCAAAGATAAGCGAAGTTCCTCTGGATTGAGTTGCTACCACTACTGCAGTACTGGTAAGATCCGGTGAAAATCCCGGCCATGGAGCATCGTAAACGGTCGGAATAGACCCGCCTCGATCAGGCTGTACTTCCAGGGTCCGGCTGCCATCTATGATAATTGAGCCATCCTTGAATTCAATAGTAACTCCCAGTTTTGAAAACCCGTTCATGGTTGGCTGAATGATACTTTCCGGAACACCCGGAATTATTACTTCTCCGCCGCAGCATGCAGCAAGACCGATGAAACTGCCGATCTCGATATGATCGGGCGCTATTGTATATTCCGTGCCTTCCAGAAGCCGGTTTCTACCTGTAACATGGATTCTATTTGTGCCGATCCCGGTGATCAAAGCTCCCATGGAAACCAGCATTGTTGCCAGATCCTGCACGTTTGGCTCACATGCAGAATTGTAGATAACGGTTTCTCCCTCGGCGATTGTAGCTGCCATCAGGGCGTTTTCCGTTGCTGTTACGGATGGTTCATCAAGAAGAATCGGTCTGCCTATCAATTTCTTCGCCCTGAATGATAGCTTTCTGTCAACCAGACCAACTTCAGCACCCATCTGTTCGAGAAACAGGAAGTGTGTATCCAACCTTCTTTTTCCTATTACATCCCCGCCGGGAGGTGGAAGTTTCGCTCGGCCGGTTCTTGCCACGAGCGGACCTGCGAGAAGGATAGATGCTCTTATTGCCCGGCACGTGTTTTCATCAATGTTATCGGGATTGATAGATGCCGCGTTCAACTTGTATGAGCCGCCGCCAAGTGTGGTTATTTTAACACCGATGCTCGCCAGAAGAGAAAGCATTGCTTTTACATCTCTGATTTCAGGCAGGTTGTGAAGAACAATGTCCTGGTCTGAAAGAATACATGCGGAGAGAATTGGAAGAGCAGCATTCTTGCTGCCTGAAGGGTTCAATACTCCCGATAGCGGTTTACCTCCTTCGACAATGTAAGCATCGGATGGTTGAAGTGTCATTTTTTGCTTCCTTTATTTCCGGTTTTGCGGAGAAGAGTATGATAAAGATCAGGATAATCATCAGGTACCCAATGCTGTCGGAGGAGCCATCTGATATAATCCTCATCCTGTGCTACAATATCCTCTACAAGTTTGCCTCTGTACTTACCAAACGAGAATATCTTTATTTCCAATGAGGATTGTGTGAATTCCACCAATTTCTTCCAGTTCTCAGAAGTTGTTAAATGCTGTTCAATAATGAACTCTACGAGCGCTCGAACAAGTTTTGTGTCAAACATTGCTCTGTGAGCATTACCGGAAATACTGGCATCCAGTTCGAATCTGTATCTCAGAACCTGAAGCGCATGGGAGGGAATAGAAGGCCATGTATGTCTGGAGAGTCTGAGTGAATCCAGCTTCATATCAGGTGTGATATCACTGAAAACTCCAGGGAGTTGCCGGGTCAGTATTCCCAGATCGAATGGAAGATTGTGAGCGCATATAAGATCTGCTTTACCAATAAGTTCCTGAATGCTATCCGATATGCTCTCAATAGATGGTTTTCCCTCCAGCATGTTGTTTGTTATGTGATGAATAGCAGATGCTTCCGGAGGTACTGGATCCTGCGGCAGCACAAGTTCAATCAGCTCGATGTCCTGATCAGGGATTCTTGAAAAGCCATTGTAAGTGCTTAGTAAAAAAGCAACTTCACATATCTGTGATGTTTCGGTATCGATACCGGTGGTTTCGGTGTCAAGATACAGGACCCTCCGGGTTTCCCCTTGATTGCCTGCGCTGGCGAAGAGATCGAGTTCGTTGTTCATAAGCATATACTAATTCCCAATGTTCTAACCCGCAAATCTGATGAAAAACCCTCTTCGTTCATCCGGAATTCTGAGGATTTTTTGAAATTCTCTGTAATTATGTATAATAAGTAAAAGCCGATGAAAACAGTTACTACTAATTCTTTGGAGGAATTATGAAAACAATAATGATATTTGCTGCAGCTGTGCTTATAGCTTTATTTGCTGCATGCGGTGTTCAACCGGAGGATGAGGCACCAATATCCGCCCTGGATATTCTTCCGGATGATGTTCTTTTCTCCATGGCCATTATCAATCCGGCAATAGTTATCTCTTCCCTTGATCTGTATGGCTCCGGAATTCCAATTCTTGGGGAAACTGCTGTTTCAGGATGGATACTATCACTTCTGGATTGTGCGGATATGGCTGAAGTTGAAACAAAACTCGGCATTAACATTGATGGCAATCTTGTTTTCTTCATGCAGAGCATGATGCCACAGAGCATTGGCGCGGCCATGTCTGTCACCGATGCTGATGTTTTCTGGACTAACATCGGCCTGACTCCTGAAGCCGGTGAACCGCTGGACGGTTATGAAGTCAGTACAATTGATGTCGAATTCGGCAACCTGTATTTCTGCAGCACTCGCGGACTTCTCCTTGGCGCAGGAAGCAGAGCGGGGCTTCAGAGCATGCTTGAACGAATTGACGGATCCCTGCCCGCTTCAATACCCGGTATTCCTGATGGAAGTCTCTACTTCTACGCGAATGTGGCATCATTTGGTCCAATAGCTGCCAGCCAGCTCGCTATGATTAGGCCACAGATAATTGCCAGTATGGATACTGCAGATAGTGCTGGGGTTGAACTCACCGAAAAAGTACTTGGAATGTATTTTGATTTAATTAATCTGTTCCTGCTGGAAACAAGTTCTGTTGATCTCGTATTGTCATTTGAATCCGAGTTTATTACCGGAACTTCTTCCGTGAGATTTGTACCAGGATCTTCTCTTGACCAGTACATCATTCCTGCTGAAATTGACGATATGACAGGATTAGTGCCGACCGGTAATGCAATCGCTGCCAGGATCAGTATAGATCCTCTGACCAGTGAGGTCGCAATGAATGCTGTGTTTGATGCCATAGGCATTGAAGATATTCCCCGGGACATGGTCACATTCTGGGCTCAGTGTTCTCGTAATACAGCCATGTCAATGACCTCTGATCCCGACAATCCGATGCATATCATTGCTGTTTACGAGATGCCGGAAGGAGCCGGACTTGAACAGGTACATGAGGTTTTCGATATGCAGCTATCTGTTATAGATAGTATTCTTGACATGCCCGGTCTTTCTCTTTCAGAAGTGCAGTATGCGGAACTTGATGGGATTGAATGGGTCACATTTGGCATGGATATGGATATGACTGCACTCCAGCCTGATGTGGAAGACAGCGCTCCGCTTGCTCAGAACGTCTCATGGAAAGCCTGGATGACTGTCAGTGATGGAATCCTCTACCTCGAGATGGCCCAGCAGCCCTTGACAGTATCTCAGTTAATTGCCGGAACCTGGCAGGGAGAGACTGTTGGGAGCATGCCTGCAATGCGGAATATTTCAGATTCGGCGGAGATCGCGATGATGATCAACGTTCCTGAATATCTCAACATGGCGATGTCCATGTCCGGACTTGAAGTCCCTTCCATCGACGCTGATCCTGTCTGGCTCGAAATAGAGGTGGATTTTACAGGCGGAGGCGTAATAAAGCATTTCCATGTATCAGGAACGGGAATGGCTGCATTCATAGGACAGGCGATTCAGATGTTTGGATCTCTGAGTCAGTAATCAAGCTTAAACAGCTTTAAAGATTATCGGCAGTCACTGTTGTGATTGCCGATAACTCTATAGAACAGGTTTTCTGTTGTATTTTTCCTGCGCTGCAACTATTCCCTCATTTATGAAGAAACTTACGCAATCAGCCGCTATATGAGCCATCCGTGAAGCTTCCTCTTCCAGTTTCTCCGGAACGGGGTCAAGAACGAAATCCGCCAGATCAGAATCATCCGGTGCAGGACCGGTGCCGATTCGAAGGCGGGAGAAATCATCGGTACCGAGACATTCGATAATATTTCTCAGACCGTTATGTCCCCCATGAGACCCCCTGGCTCTTAGTCTGAGATGGCCAAGATCAAGGTTGACATCGTCACAGACAACCAGCAATTCATCAGCATCATAATCTTTGATATCGAGAAATGCTGCTATTGCTTTACCACTCCTGTTCATGTAATCAGCAGGCTTGATAAGGTCCGGACCATCTGGTAGAACGGTTGCGATAAAAAGTCCGGCATTTATGAATTGAACGCCGGCTTCTCTGGCCAGTATATCGGCCACCCAGAAGCCGGCGTTATGCCATGTCATGCAGTACTTCTTCCCCGGATTACCAAGACATGCGATAAGCCGGAGATTAGCCAAAGTTTACTTTTCTTCGGAGGTGGGAGTATCTTTGCTCTCTTTTTCTTCTTCTTCTCCCTCTTCACCTTCGAGTTCAGCACCTTCCTCTCCTTCGAGAAGTTCTTCCTCTTCAACTTCGACCTTCGCGACACTTGGAGCAACAACGGATGCCACAACCAGATCGCTGTCCATATCAAGAGTTAAAGTATCCGAAAGCACGATATCCGAGAGATGAATTGAATCTCCGATTTCGAGATGTCCTACATCAACGGTTATGGAACCTGGAATGTCCTTCGCTCTAACCTTGATGATAATCTCATGAAGGGTGTGTTCAAGAACTCCACCCATCGTAACGCCCACTGGAATATTCTCAAGGCGTATATGTACGGGAACCGAGACTATCTGATCCGCAGAAACTCTTAGAAAATCAATGTGAACAGGTTTGTCTGTAATTATGTTCCATTGAACATCTTTGACAATTACTGTTAACGGAGATTTTCTACCCATTTTAAGATTGATGATACCGGTAGAGGTGGAGTAACCAATAGTGTCCATAAACTCTTTCTCATTTACGGCAACGGTCAGTTCACTGCCTCCTCTGCCGTAAACAACAGCCGGAATAACTCCTGTGCGACGGAGTCTTCTTGCTGTTCTGGATCCGAACTCCAATCGTTCGGCAATTCCCAACGTTTTCTTTTCAGGCATTACTATATCCTTTCTTTCTTCCGATTACTCTGGAATGATGGCTGGGGCGGGAGGATTCGAACCCCCAATGCAGGGACCAAAACCCTGTGTCTTAACCATTTGACGACGCCCCAGCAGCCTCTGCTGATCTGCACAGGGTATAATTCCCTGTCAGTATTTGTGAGAAACTTACCGCCTCGCTCTCCATTCTGAAAAGCGCATAGAAGGTTGGTCCGGATCCTGATAAGCCCCAGTTTTCACAGGAATCTTTCAGAAAACGCGCCAGCTCTTCTATTTCAGGGAAGTGTTTCTCTAACAGTGGTAGGAAATCATTCCACAGGTTATGCGGGAAAATCTTACCCTCATGCCATACTGCTGACGAGGCTGAATAATGCTTAAGAATACCATTGTTTGTCAAGGACGAGCCCATTCTATCCCATTCGTTGTATGCCCATGCCGTAGAAATTGTGACAGAAGGATGAATAAGAACAGCATGGAAAGGGACTGAAGGAACAGGTGTTATCTTTTCACCTCTTCCTTCAATAAGCGCGGTGCCGCCATGCAGGAAGAATGGAACATCGCTGCCAAGCGCTGAAGCAGCTCTTGAAAGATCCAGAGCCGGTCTTGCAGTAAGGGTTCTCAGCCCCAGAAGAACAGTTGCGGCATCGCTGCTGCCACCTCCAAGACCAGCCTCAGATGGGATTCTTTTTACAAGATCTATTTCTATGTCCAGGTTCTCTTCTGAAAGAGAAAGAAAGTGAGCTGCAGCTTTCCAGGCAAGATTTGAAGAATCGGATGGTACTCTATCATCTGAGCATGTAAGTGAGATGTTACCGCTTCCGGGTTTTGCGGCAATGTGAACGGTATCATGCAGCGATATTTCCTGAAAAATGCTGCGGATATCGTGAAAACCATCTGGTCGTGAACCTGAAATTCTTAATCCGAGATTTATTTTCGCGGGTGCGATCAGGGAAATATTCACGCCGGGATGGATTCAGTACCCGGGAATAGAGTCAGTGCCAGAGCAACCGCAATCACCCAGAGCAGAATATTAAGCAGGAGGGGTTTGTCAGTGAGGATGATTCTGTCAGGACTTCCTCCATGACCTTTTATATGTATAAGATAGAGGTACCTGAATATACCATATGTTACAAAGGGGATTGTTAGCCACAGCTTGGTTGATACCAGTTCCATAGTTCTCTGGCTTACTGAATAGATCGAATATCCAATAATACTTGCGGCTGTTGCTATTCCCATCAGTTCATCAAGAAGGGAAATGCTGTACTCCTCGAGAATTTCCCGGTGTCCGGCTGCATTTTCCCCAAGAGAAACAACTTCGTATCTCCTCTTTGCGAATGCAAGGAATATCGCAAGGAAGAAAGTGCAGACTATTAACCAGTGAGATATTGATATGTCCGAGTAGCCCGCATCCATGGCCAGAGTGACTCCCGCCAAAGCTCTAAGTACGAATCCGGCTGCTATTATCAGCACATCCAGTATGACAACATGTTTCAATTTAAAAGAGTAAGACAACTGCATTATCAGATATATGCTGAGAACCAGAGCATATGTCGGTGCCAGAATCCATGATGTGATCAACACACCTGAGGCAAGCAGGAATGCGGCCACTGCTGCAAGTGAGACAGGTAGAGCCCCAGAAGCAATGGGTCTGTTCTTCTTTTCAGGATGGCATTTATCCCGATCGCGGTCAGCAATATCATTTATAAGGTAAACCGAACTTGAAAGCAGACAGAAGCCTAAAGCCCCCAGTGCTGTCAAGCCGATTGCCCTGGGATCATCCCAGTGATTTCCAAAAAGGATTCCTGCAAAGACAAAGAGATTCTTCGTCCATGATCTAATTCGGAGATTTTTTAAAAGAGCTGATAATGTCTTCATAACACATAACAATAATTAACAATACTGTTAAGAAACAGTTCTGTTCATTCCAGATATGATCATTATATTGCTCACATCAGTGAGACGGTTTCTTGTCTTATTTCTGTTACGGGTTAACAACAGTAATAACGGTTCCCAGTTTAATATCCGGCAATTGAAAGATTCAATATCTGGGATTCATTGCTCGGAAGGAGCGTAATGCGGCCAGTCTCAATTATTCTGATATTTTCAGCATTATCTGCTTTTGCAGGAGCTTACACTGTTGAGGTAAGCGGTAATTCCCAGCATGGCAGAATTGAGACAGTTCTTGCTGACCCGCTTGAAATAGTTATCAGGGATTCTTCCGGAGAACCTGTCAGCGGAGTTCCGGTCGAGTTCGAGATGAGATCTGATCAGGGATCTCTTGCGTATCCAATAATTGGAGAATATCCCTTAATCCTGGAGGGTGATTCTGCTTCAGGAAACTTTTCATCTGTCAGAATACTTACCGGGTCAGATGGAATTGCAGCAATTTCGCTTAAACTCGGAAAAATATCCAGTAATAATACTATTGAAGCAACTGTTATTCTTCCGGACGGTTCTGAAGAAGAAATCGATTTCTCCGCTCTTGCTGTTGATCTGAAAACCATAATTTTCCAGATACTGGGTGGACTGGCGATCTTCCTTCTTGGCATGAAGATGATGTCCGAGTCGCTTCAGCGAGTTGCCGGCAACAAAATGCGAGGCATACTCAAGAAAGTTACCAGCAACAGGTTCCTCGGACTTATGGCAGGAGCTCTGGTAACAGCGGCGATACAGAGTTCAAGCGCTACATCCGTTATAGCGGTGAGCTTTGTCAATTCCGGTCTTATAGTGCTCAAACAAGCTGTTGGCGTCATAATAGGTGCAAATATAGGTACTACTATTACCGGCCAGCTGATAGCCTTCAAGATCACACATTATGCTTTCCCGATGCTGACCATTGGATTCGCGATGTTGGCTTTCTCGAAGAATCGTAAAACCCAGTTCTGGGGAAAGGCTCTTACCGGTCTTGCTCTGATTTTCATTGGAATGACTGTAATGAAAGGGGTTCTTGACCCTCTTAAAACCAGCATGGCTGTGAAAAGTTTCTTCATGACCTTCAGTACGAATCCGTTGCTTGCAATTCTGGCGGGAACATTAGTAACATCGATTATACAGAGTTCAAGCGCGACAGTTGGATTGACCATGACTCTTGCCGGTGCTGGTCTGATAAATCTCCAGGGAGCTTTTTACCTTGTTCTGGGAGACAATATAGGTACCACCATCACAGCACAGCTCTCAGCGATAGGAGGTACCAGAGCCGCCCGTCAGACTGCAATGGCACATACTCTTTTCAATTTTATCGGCGCAGTATACATGGGATTGCTAATTACCAATAACAATGGATTCATTCTCAATTTCGTGCGTTCAACGTCCGGTGATTCAATGAGACAGGTAGCCAATGCTCACAGTATGTTTAACATATTCAACGCTTTGTTGTTCCTTCCTCTTGTCCCGCTGCTGGCCAGGCTGTGCGAATTCATCATTCCAGACAAAGAAAAAACAGGGCAGGAAGAAATAGATCTTACGCTGGACGAGAATCTTCTTGATTCCCCTTCCCTTGCGATAGATAATCTGGAACGTGAGATGGTTAAAATGGCTAAATATGCAGGGTCAACAATCCAGCACGGGATTTCATGTTTCATGACCGGGAGTCCAAACCCGGAAAAAATCATATCCATGGAAGATACGGTCGATTATATGCAGCGAGATCTGACTATCTATGCATCCAAAATCTTCCAGCGGGATCTGGATCAGGATCAATCTTTGAAACTGCCTGTTATCATTCATACTATCAATGATATTGAGAGGATATCTGATCACGCAGTCAATATGGTTGAAGCCAGAGACAGGGTGTCGGGTAATCTTTCGGCAAAATCCGGTCCACTTCCTGATGCCGTTCAGGAAGCTGCTTCGACTGTAAAGAGTATGCTGGATTCAATTGAGACAGCACTTCGGTTTCATGAAAGAGTTGACTCTCAGAGGGTTCTTGTATTTGAAGAAAAACTGAACAGACTTGAAGAAGATGCAAGAAATTATTATTCCGACAGCCTTTCAAATAAGGATAATGATGGAATGACAGGTCTGGCAATGCTTGATTTCATAGAGTATTGCGAACGTATCGGAGATCATCTGACCAACATAGCTCAGTCATTGCTTGGCGGGGGTGTCTGGCACGGCACAGATGATATGCACTGATATCTGTTTAAGTTAATGAGTTGACATTCTTGTTTAAGACCAAGAGATTTATATATATCCGGTCAGGAGTTGACCGGACTTTTTAACATGGGAGAGGCCGAACCGCTTGCGGTTCGCTGTTGCTTTCCCGCAAGTACTCATCCTCTTGCGGAAAGGACGACAGATGAGCAAGATCAGAACCTTGATACTGGGCGCAGCAGGGCGCGATTTTCATAATTACAATGTTCTCTATAAGGATAATCCGGATTACGAAATAGTAGCATTTACTGCTACACAGATTCCTGATATTGACGGTAGAAAATACCCTGCAGAACTTGCTGGAGAGCTTTATCCGGATGGTATTCCTATCCTTTCAGAAGATAATCTCGAACAGATTATCCACGATAAGAAAATTGAACTCTGCATCATGTCTTACAGTGATCTTTCCGATAATGCTGTAATGGAGCTTTGTTCTAAAGTTAACGCGGCCGGAGCCGATTATATGATGCTTGGAGCTTCCAGAACAATGATTGAGAGTACGAAACCGGTCATTGCTGTATGTGCTGTTCGGACAGGTTGTGGCAAGAGCCAGACAACCAGGCGTGTAATCGAGATTCTTCAGGCGGCAGGAAAAAAAGTTGTTGCTATAAGACACCCCATGCCATATGGAGATCTTGTGGCTCAGAAGGTCCAGAGATTCGAGACCATAGAGGATCTTTCAATAAACAACTGCACAATTGAAGAGATGGAGGAGTACGAACCTCATATTCAGCGCGGTACTGTTGTATATGCCGGAGTAGACTACGGAGCAATACTGAAAGAGGCTGAGAAAGAGGCGGATATTATTCTATGGGATGGAGGAAACAACGATACTTCTTTCTACAAACCTGATCTCACAATCACTGTTGTCGATCCTCACAGACCCGGACACGAAATATCCTACTACCCCGGACAGACCAATCTCAGACTGGCCGATGTCGTGGTAATCAATAAAATTGACAGCGCCTATCCTGAGGATGTTGATGAAGTAAGATCAAACATCCGTGCTGTGAATCCGGACGCCAGGATTGTTGATGCTGCAAGTCCATTGACTGTAGACAACCCTTCCCTCATTACAGGCGCAAAAGTTCTTGTTGTTGAGGATGGACCTACTCTTACCCACGGTGAGATGGAATTCGGCGCAGGATTTGTGGCAGCTGAGAAATTCGGTGCCGGAGATTATGTTGATCCCAGACCTTTTGCTGTAGGCACCATAATTGATACTTATGAGAAATACTACGCTGACAGAGAAGAAGCATATATTCTTCCCGCGATGGGTTACGGTGAGGATCAGATGAGAGATCTTCAGCAGAGTATCAATGCAGCTGATTGTGATGTCGTTGTAATTGCTACTCCAATTGATCTCACAAGAATAATCAAGATAAATAAGCCTGTTGTTAGAGTGGGATACGAACTCCAGGAAATCGGAAGACCTGATCTTCATGAAATTCTGGAGTCATTTGTGAAGTAACGGAAATTATCTATGAGAAACTATGCAGGAGGGCAGGATAATTACCTGTCTTTCTGCGTAATTATTTGTTTGCCTGTGCAAAACAAAAGGGAGGTACAGGTTTAATGACCAGTAAAACTTCACCTGACAGACAAACCTTCACCAGAAAGAAAAATGGTGGGAAGGTGAAGGAGAAGATAGGAATGCCGAAGAAGGAAAAAATGACCGATTCTTTCATACATGTCTTTCCTGACTGGTGCAAAGGCTGTGCGATCTGTGTTGCTTTCTGTCCTGCGGGTGTTCTTTCAATGAAAAACCAGAAAGCAGTGGTTGTACATCCTGAAAAGTGTATCAGATGTTATCTGTGCGCAAGGAGATGTCCTGATTTCGCAATTGGAATTGCAGATGAAACCGGACGGGTGAATGAGAAACAGAACAATTTGGATAGACTGCCAGAAGTAACGGCCAAAAGGGGAGAAGGTGATTCCAGGTGATTGTACCTTGGGGAGAAACCAGACTTGTGCAGGGAAATGAAGCAGTTGCTCTTGGAGCGGTTGCTGCAGGAATAGAGTTCTTTGCCGGATACCCCATTACTCCATCAACGGAGATTGCTGAACTCCTGGCGAAATACATGCCCCTCCTTGGCACGAAATGGATCCAGATGGAGGATGAGATAGCAAGTATAAGCGCTTTAATAGGCGCAAGGCTTGCGGGTGCAAAATCCATGACTGCTACCAGTGGTCCGGGATTCAGTCTCATGCAGGAAGGCCTTGGATACGCTTGTATGGCTGAAGTTCCACTTGTTTTAGTTAATGTGATGCGAGGTGGCCCCTCAACAGGTCTTCCCACCCAGGTTGCTCAGGGAGACATCATGCAGGCAAGATGGGGAACTCATGGAGATCATCCCGTTATTGCGCTGGCTCCATCAAATGTCAGAGAGTGTTTTGAGATGACCATCCGGGCTTTCAATCTTTCGGAGCAGTTCAGAACACCTGTAATTCTCCTTCCGGATGAGATAATCGGCCATATGAGAGAGCGCATTACTTTTCCAGCCGAGGGAGATCTTTATGTAGAACCAAAACCGGTTCCGGATGTACCGGTTGAATGGTATGAGCATTACCACGTTACTGCCTCGAACGTGTCCCCGATGGCATGTATCGGAAGCGGTTACAGGTTTCACGTAACCGGACTGACCCATGATGTTCATGGATTTCCCACCAGGAAAGAAAAGGAAGTCATCGGGAAAATGAATCGTCTCAAGCATAAGATAACCAGAAGACTCGATGAGCTTGAAGATGTCCGCATGCATGATGTAGAAGAGAACCCGGTTACGATTTTCGCTTACGGCTCTGTCTATCGATCTGCTCTTGCCGCCCAGGCAATGCTCAAGAAGAGAAAGAAGAAAGTCGGTGTTTTTCGTCCTGTTACGCTGTGGCCCTTCCCTGATAGAACTGTCAAGGAAGAACTTGACTCAAAAGAAGTCATTCTGGTTCCGGAGCTGAATCAGGGACAACTGATTCATGAAGTTGAAAGAATGACAAGTGATTCTGTAAGAGTGGTTCCTCTTCACCGTATAGACGGATACGAAATCACTCCTGAAGAAATCGTAAATGCTGTTCTGGAGGTGATGTAATGCCTGCTCCGCTTCCGTATGAGTACAAATATCTCAGGTCAAAGAAGAAATTTCCACATGTCTGGTGTCCCGGCTGCGGAATCGGAATAGTCATGGGATCGATTATCAGGGCTGTTGACTCTCTGTCATGGGAAAAGGATAACATCGTTATGGTTTCCGGTATTGGATGTACTTCCAGAATGCCGGTCTATGTCGATTTCAACACAATTCATACTACTCACGGCAGGGCGCTGGCTTTTGGCACCGGAGTGAAGATGGCTAATCCTTCACTTAACATAATGGCTGTAATGGGTGACGGGGATGCTCTGGCGATCGGAGGAAACCATATAATCCATGCTGCCAGAAGAAATATTAATATCACTGCCATCATTGTTAATAATGACAATTACGGAATGACCGGCGGACAGTTTTCACCCGTTACTCCCGAGGGAGCCAAAACTGCTACAACGCCTTACGGGATGATTGAACCCGGATTCGATGTATGTAATCTTATGGAGGGTGCCGGAGCGCCCTTTGTCGCTCGTGGAACTGTCTACCATATAGTAGAACTTGACAGGATACTGACGAGAGCCTTCAGGAAGAAGGGGTTCAGTGTAGTTGAGGTTCTTGCCCCATGTCCGACGAACTTTGGCCGGGCAAACAGACTGGGCGGACCTGTAGAAATGATGAAACTCCTGAAGGAGAATACCATAAACATCAGTCAGGCGAAGGCAATGAAGCCGGAGGATGCTCATGGGAAAATCGTTCGTGGTGTTTTTGTCGACAAGGTTTCAATCTCGTATGAAGAACGCTACGATAAGCTTTGTGAGAAAGCCGGAAATTTGGCGGGAGCTTCGAGATGAAGAACTATTATGAAATCAGATTATCCGGCGCCGGCGGACAGGGGCTGGGTCTTGCTGGAAGAGTATTCTCTCAATCGTCCATTAAATCCGGTTTCGATGTTTGTCAGACTCAGAGCTACGGTCCCGAAGCAAGAGGCGGAGCCAGCCGTACTGACATCATAATCTCCAGAAAAGAGATTCTCTTCCCTAATTGCAGGGAACTTGATATTCTCCTCGCAATGAATCAGGAGAGTGCGGACAAGTTTGCCGGAGAAGTGAAAGAAGACGGGATTATTCTTGTGGATACAACATTTGTAAACCAGATACCTGAAGGCAAGGTTTATGAATATCCGCTTACCGGGAAAAGTATTGGGGAGTATGGAACTCCAATGGCTGCGAATATCATAGCGGTTGGAATGATAGCATCTCTATGCAGATTGTTCAGCCTGGAAATCTGGATTACTTCTCTGAAAGAAACAGTTCCTGAAAGATTCATCAAGATGAACCTGAAAGCATTCGAACTGGGACATAAGGAAGGCAGGGAGATACTACACGTTGAAGAGGGGCGACTTCCAGTCGCTTATGACAGGAAGCGCCCGGTACCTGAATGTCTTAAAGAGAAAAACGGTAATAACAAGTAACCTGTCAGCACTTATTTCAGAAAGCGGCCAGCCGGAATGATCTCCGGTTATATCTGTTCTATTTTGCTGATGAATTCAATGTTGACAAAAGCTCTTAAAATGTTACTATCAGGGTCACAGGGCGTTAAGAAAAACCCGGGTTTGTTGGGGTTATATCCCACACCTGTCCCGATGACCTCTTCGCCATCCCTGAAAAGCACGCGGTATTTCTTGCCATATACAGTCTGAGAACTATCAAAATCCTTTGAATCCGTATATTTAGGATTACCTTCGAAGTCTTTTACGAAAAAGACAGCTTTCAGCTTATGAAAATCTATTATTTCCGTTTTGTGATCTTCAATACCAGCAAGATGAAACGTAGTCCTGTTCATAGAGAAATCGCTGGTATACCCCTTCTGTATACTGCCGCCTACAAAATGCACAACAACCTTATTCATTGTTATCCCCTCCAATAAAATAGGCATATAGCTTAATACTTGATAGCTATGTATATATCCGCATGGTGTTTATGTCAATAACTACATTAGGGTCAGGTCTTGCATTTAAGCATTTATTGCAATAGTTGATTTAGAAGGACAATAAACGCTTGATGGTAGGGTCAGGTCTTGCATTTAAGCATTTATTGCAATAGTTGATTTAAAAGGACAATAAACGCTTGAATGCAAGACCTGACCCTGGAGCTTATCAAATTTCAAGGATCTCTCTGCTCCATCGTTCTTCCATGATCCTGTTCTGGAAGAGAACCTGGTGTATTGATGGGACGCGTGCTGAAAGATCTCTGATGTTCCATTCAATCCCGGGCAATCTGACAGATACCCCCATGTCCCAGAATTCCTTCGGCAGTCCTGTTGGAAAAGCTTCGTCTGCTACAACAGCGCACGTACCGGTGGCAGCTTCAATCCAGGTTGGCTTGAATTCACGCCAGTCAGCGAGAAGGATGGTTATTCTGAGGTTACCCTGTCTGCCAAGTACCCTTGCAACTCTTCCGGAGTAGTCAATAGGACTGTCGAGTTGACGCAGAAGGCCGATGAGGTCAAGCGGGAATTCGACGGCGGGTTCAAGTATTACGTCAAGAACGCAGAATGGATCGGACTGTAACCTGCTTCTGACGAATTCGATGATCTGCTTCCTGTCGTTCCATGGATTTTCCGATCTGAATCTTATCGCGCCATGCCTGAATGAGGGCATTTGTCTGGATGTTTCGGTGTCTGTTGAAAGATCGATATACTCTGTACCAGCCCATTCATCAAAAAGCAGCGGTCTGGGGTCAAGATCAAGATCATAACCAAGAATATCAGCTATTTCCTCTCTTGCTGCTGCATATCCTCCCATACTCATGTCTGTGAATCGGTAGTAGGGTGGACGGGGCATGAACCGGTCAGTCGAATCTATTCTTATCTGTGTTCCGGGAAGCATTGAGAGATGAAAAACCTGAACTTGCTGGTGCAGACCCATATCTCTGATTATGCCGGCTGATCTGATTGCGCCTGCCGGAGTATCGCCCGGCAGACCAAGCATTAGATCGATAACAGGTGTTACACCGGCATTTTTCAGATTAAGAGCGCCATCAAGTATGTCCTGAGGATTTCCCAATCGTCCGGATTGTATGAGAACCTCAGGATTTCCTGATTGAAAACCAATTTCAGCACTCCTGAATCCTGCCCGGGCAAGTGCATCCGCAATATGTTTTGATATCATATCACCTCTCATCTCACCAAAACAGTCAATACGGAGATCGACCATTCCTTCAAGAAGCTCGATGAGATCCGGCCGATTATTGAATGTCGGATCGAGAAACACAATCTCTCCTGCTCCAGCGCTGGATAGTTTCTTCAGAAGTATAATTGCGTCCTTTGCCGGAAGTATCCTGGGAACCGGATGGTTTCTTCTGTATGAGCAATAGTTGCAGGAGCCGGAACATCCTCTCACAGTTTCAATATGAATTGAAGCCCCTTTGGAAGGGTCCAGATAACCGGTCAGCCATGGGTTTGGCCACGATCCGGGGATGAAATCCATTTGCCCTGTTTCCAGAAAACCTGAAGCAGTCTTGATGATATTAATTACTGAATCATATTTAAGAACTTCACTGGCACCGGGCTCACCCTCACCAGAAACGAAAAGATCAAATTCCTTATTTCTCAGAAGCCATTCATTATCAGCTGTAACTTCCGGGCCGCCTGCTACAATGATGATATCAGGCATTCCTCTCCTTATTTCTTTGGCGATATAAATGCTTCTTTCCACATTCCAGGAATAAAGAGTAAAGGAAATAAGCCGGGGAGACTTTTCGATGACCAGGTTAACCAGCGTTCTGTCTCCGGATATGTCTGCTGTATTCTGATCAAGAATCGAATCCCGATGAAGCCCTGTTGCACTCGCCAGAGAAGCGCCGGCAAGAGGAACATTTCCTGTTAATTCGAGTGGCGCGGATGGATTTAATGGAAGCTGCATAAGTAAGGTTTCGATATCAGCCCCTAACCAATCCAGGTCCTGCTTGCTGTTGTCAATCAGGTAAGAAGCCAGGAGATGTTCACAATCCAGGCAATTATTATCAGAGCAAAGGCGAAAGGATGATGAAGCCTGCATTTATTCCGAAACAGAAATACGGA
Source organism: Candidatus Aegiribacteria sp. (assembly GCA_030620995.1). GTDB lineage: Bacteria > Fermentibacterota > Fermentibacteria > Fermentibacterales > JCC-6 > Aegiribacteria. Next base: position 111,642 of record JAUXIK010000001.1, on the reverse strand, counting down.
TGTAAAGAGCAGGATCGTGAGTACTAAATGAAGTATTGCCGGACCCGCTTGATTACCGGACTGCAAAACCAGAAAAAGATGAAACAGAAACGCCGCAAGTGCTATCCAGACAGTAGTACGGATTATTCGTCTTATCCAGTACTCCGAAAATGCAAGAGGTGGAAAAAAATAGTAGATATTACTGCCTTCCCTTGCGAAAAGTCGGATAAAATATGTGCATACGAGCGGAAATGAAAGAGACAACATGAAAAGCACAATGAAAGATAATGATGACAATACCCAATCAGTCTGATAGAAAGCGGACTCGTGTGCAGTTATTGTTGTCAATCCGGTAAGGATAAGGAGAATAAGCAGTATGACCTGCAGGAACACAGCGCTTCCAAGTACTGCCCACTGTTTGATGATTCTTCTGTTAGCTATCCTGACAACCTGAATCATTAAAATCAAACCGGCCAGCTGACCGGGTGTTGTATATAGAACTTTCATTCCTGACAAAGCTGCGATCAAGGCAAAAAGAACCCCGAAGACCAGGAGCTGTCCAATGCGTATCCATACAAGTAATCTGGTTATTCTTGATGGATTTCCATTGGATAGTCTGTCGAAGGAGTCATCAGTCAGATCGATATTCATTAAGGGAACTGCTTTATTAAGTCTGTGAAAAAGTTCTTCCAGTATCAGAAGAAAGAACGATATAAACGATACAATAATCATACTGCTTCTTCCGGTGTTTTGACCTTTACCAGGATAAGACCACCTGCAAGGAATAGAACTGCAAGAGACAGGATGGATAGCCTGGAACTTCCGGTAATATCAGTTATCAAAGCGAACATCAGTGGTCCGAATATACTTGCAAATCTCTGAGAAACCGAGAAGAAACCAAAATACTCAGCGTTCATTCCATCCGGAATAAGCTTTGAGTAGAATCCCCGGCTCACTGCCTGGATTCCGCCCATGAACAGGCCGACTATTCCTGCGAGTATCCAGAAATCAAGAGCTCTTTTCATCCAGAAAGCGTAGATGATGACAAATACATAAGCAATTATGCCGACGAACAGCATCTGCTTTGAGCCGTACTTATTTGCGAGCTGGCCAAAGAGGAGGCTGCCTGGAACTCCCACGATCTGAGTCAGAAGAAGAGCGCCGATAAGATTTCCGGAACTCAGTCCGAGTTCCACTTTTCCGTAGATCGTGGCCATCATGATAATAGTTTGTATGCCATCATTATACAGAAGGAATGAAATCAGGAATCGGAAAATATTGTTGTTCTTCCTGATATGACTGAATGTTGAGAAAAGCGTTGATATTCCGTGTTTCAGAGAACCGGTGAAAGTTCGTTCGCCCCCTGAAGGCCCCTCCGGAACCCTGAGAAAGAGCGGAATCGAGAAAATAGACCACCATACAGCTACTGAAAGAAAAACGTATCTCAGAGCAATGGATGCATCAGCAAAACCGAATATGGATGGTTTTCTGATCATTAGAAGGTTTATTGCGAGAAGGATGCCGCCACCCAGGTAGCCGAATGCATATCCTCTCGAGGATATTAGATCTCTTCTCTTGGGTGTTGCTACGGAAACAAGCAGTGAATTATAGAAAACATTTGCTCCGGCAAAGCCGATCTGTCCCAGAACAAGGATTCCCAGAACAAGCCAGATATCTCCAGCTCCGGTCATTGAAAGTAGAATAGTTGCCAGCACACCCGTTCCAGTCATTATTGCCAGGAATTGTTTTCTTCTTCCTCCGGCATCGGCTGTAGCTCCTAGAATTGGAGCGAGTATTGCAACGAAGAGTGCGGCAAGAGCCATTGCATATCCCCAGAGCGAAGTGGCGTTGCTTATAAGTTGTTTTCCGAGAAATGCCCACTCTACAGTGTTTCCACCACAAATTGTCTCAGCAAAGTACACAGGCAATATCGCGGCAATTACAGTTGTAACGAATGCGGAGTTTCCCCAGTCGTACATGCACCAGGCATTCTCAGGCGATAATCTGAATATTCTTTTCAGAGAAGATCCTCCTTTTCACCGCAAGAACATAAACGGTTGGTGAATTCCTTCAAAGCGTGAGTGTACTTTCATGCTGGTTCGAGTAAAGCCCATAGAGTATTTTACAGGACTTGCAGCAGTCCACTTTTAGTCAACATTGATCGAAAGGATTCAGATGACACTTGATCAGTCCGTATCAGCGGTTCTGGATTCGAGAAATAATGTACTGGAGAACATTTCCCGCAGAGAGATGATTAAAAGAGCAGTCGATAACGGAGAAGCTCTTGTAAGCAGTTGCGGCGCTCTTGAAACCTGGACACCTCCGGAGTCTACCGGCAGAAGTCCCAAAGATACGATAATCGTGAAACGCAGTTCAAGTGAAGATACGATTGACTGGACCAGTCCCAATAATATTCCGGTTGATCAGGAAACCTTTGACATGGTTTTCGAGGATGCATTGAAGGCATTGAAGGAAGTTCCCGAAGTATTTGTCACCGACAGGCTTATTGGAGCAGAACCTTCGTATTCCCTGCCGGTCAGGACAATAACAGATATGGCCCTTATTGCCCTATTCACAGACAATATGTTCCGACCATGGGATGAAACCGTTGCTGAAAAGTCGTGTTTCAGAGACAGACCATTTACACTTATAGCACTTCCATATCACAAGTTGGATCCGGAGAAATATAAGGGCCGCCTAAGGGTAGATCCACGGCTCGGCCACACCTCGACTATGATGGTTGGCATGGATATGGACAGACGGATCGGGATTGTTTTCGGATCGGCCTACTGCGGCAGCGTTAAAAAGCTGATATTTACCGTAATGAACTACTATCTTCCTGAAGAAGGTATTCTTCCTCTTCATTGCAGCGCGAACGAGGGTCTCGATGGCAGAAGCGCTCTCCTTCTTGGACTTTCAGGAACAGGAAAGACAACACTTTCAGCAGATCCTTCAAGAGCACTTCTTGGAGATGATGAACATGGCTGGAGTGTTTCCGGAATAGCGAATTTTGAAAACGGATGCTATGCAAAACTTATCAATCTCAGCGAAAAAAATGAACCCGAGATATTCAACGCCTGCTTCCATATTGATGATTACCTTGAACATGGATCCATTATCGAGAATACCATGATGTATCCTGACGGTCACTTTGATCTGTATGATGACAGGCTTACGCCAAACTCCAGAGGCTCCTATCCGCTTCGTTACCTCTCCAACATAAAGGAATCATCTGTGGCCGGGCATCCAACAACAATTCTTTTTCTCACAGCCGATGCAAACGGTGTACTACCTCCAATTTCAAAGCTCAACAGAGGACAAGCCATGTTCTGGTTCCTTATGGGCTACACCAGTAAGCTTGCTGGAACCGAAACCGGAATAACCGAGCCTGTCAGCACATTCTCTCGCTTCTTCGGGGAACCCTTCATGCCCCGAAACCCGGAGGTTTACGCTTCCATGCTGGGTAAGAGAATGGATGCGCACGGAACAGAGGTATACCTTATCAATACCGGCTGGAGCGGTGGTTCTTATGGAGTTGGTTCAAGGATAGACCTTCCCCTCACCCGGATAATGGTGGATGCTGTACTTTCCGGAAAACTCAGCGATGTGAGCTTTCATGAAGACCCGATATTTCGCATTATGGTTCCGGATACCTGTCCTGGATTGACTGATAATTCAATGCTTGATCCCGTGAATACCTGGGATGATCGAGAAGCCTACAGGAGCCGGGCAGAGAAGCTGGCTTCAGAATTCAAGGCACATTTCGATAAAGCGTATGGGAACAAGGGCATTTCAAAGGAGATTTCGAGCGAATGTCCCAGATGCATGGATTAATTGTAACAGATCCTGTTCAGAAATTCTTGAATGGTTTCTGAAGTTGACAGATTACCGTATATTATCTATCAATTAATACTTGCGCGGAGAGATGTCCGAGCTGGCCGAAGGAGCACGGTTGGAAACCGTGTAGAGCGTGTATTCGTTCTCGAGGGTTCGAATCCCTCTCTCTCCGCCACCCTGGCTGTATGCCGATTTCAAATGCTCTGAGTATCTGTCAGTGAGCTGATTGAGTCTTATTTGCAAATTGATCTGCGGTGTATGAGATTTTTTCATCAGGGAGGCTTATATGTCTGATACATTTACCGATGAAACTTACAATACACTTTGTAAAGATGCTGAAAATTACCTTGCTGGCGGATCTCCCGAACAGGCTCGAGAACTTTTACTAAAGGCTATATCGCTTATCGGAACCAGACCTAAAGCAAGAAGTATTCTTTCCGATACCTGTATGAGTATGGAACTCTGGTCTGAAGCCCGGTCTCAGCTGGAGATACTTATTACACTTGAAGATGGTAATGTAGGTAATAATTTCAGGTTAGCTCAGGTTCTGGAGGAGCTTGGCGAATATCAGCTTGCGTTTGATAATTACAGTGTAGTACGTGAAGATGAACCAGACCATCATGGTGCTGTGGTCGCATTAAAGCGGATTGCCGCAAGAACAAAAGAATCAGGGGTGAATCTTGCTGACATATTTGCTGCATCCAGCGGCAAAACAGAAACTTCCACTGATTCTGCCCCGGATGAAAAACAGGATAATGAACAACTCAGGGAGGGTATACAGGTGTTTCCCGACGTTCCAACCGATAGCTTATTTGCTGATTCAGAGGATGAAAAAGAGAACAGTATTGAGAAACTTCTCAAAAATATAGGATTATCCCCCGATGAATCTGAAGAGGATAGTTCAGATGATATCTCAAAATTGCTTGAGAATATAGGGGTTTCAACTTCTGAGACTCTTCAGTCTGTTTTCTCAGAATCCGATGTAGAGGATACAGATACATCAGACAGTTCAAAAACAGACATCACTGAAGACTCAAAATCCGACGACCAGGAAGATACAGAGCCAACTGACAAAGAGATCTCTGATACGAAGAAGGAAACGGCTGGCCCAACTCTGGATGAAATCTTCGGTACAGCATCAACTCCTTCCGCGAGTGAAGAAGAAATTGAAAAATCAGGTGAAGAAGTAACAGAAACTGTTGAAGTAACAGAAACTGTTGAGGAAGAAGCGCAGGAACAGGAACAGGAAGATTCCGATCAGCCGGCTTCAGATACGGAAACTGACGCTGAGGTTCCGGATACTGCAGAGGAGAGTGAACCTACGTATGATTCCAGTGAATCTCTACAGGCGATCTTCAATCATGCAGAGACGGAAAAAACTCATACCGAAATTGTCGAAGAAGAAACCATTGGGGAAAGTGAATCCGATTCTTCTCGTATTGAAGTTCTAATAGGGAAGGCTCAGGAAGAGGAAAAAGTTGAGGAGCAGACTAAGGAAGAGGAAGAACCCCGGGAGCAGATTCAGGAAGAGGAAACCGTTCTGAATTTTGATTCCTGGTCCATAGATTCAGGACTGCTTACCGTTCATCTGACTTCCGGTTCAGTTAATATTGATCAATGCCTGCTTACTGTATTCGAGGATACTCTTTCTGTTGATATCAATAAAGACGGAACCTGCAATATTGCCGGCTGCGGAACCTTCCTGCTGAACTGTGGTCCTGAGGAGCCGCTGATTCTGGAATTGTCAGAGAACATGACAGTTCGGCTCAGTGCTCTGATCCTTACTACCGGATCGATAAGTTCTGAACCACTGGATGGTCAACTGGACAATTCTCTTGCTGTATTGAAGGATCAGGTGCTTATGAAAGGTGTATTCAGGACTCCTTCTCCAGTACGTGTTATTCTACTCGGAGGGAATAAACGGATTTTCAACGTCAGAACTGTATCCATAATTGCTTCAGATCCAGGAATAGTACTGTCGAATGAGAATTCCCCGGATGATTACACAGCGATAACTGGGTTTGGAAAACTCTATCTCATCGAGTGAACTCCAGGGAGAACGGTGCACTTATTCACCTTCGAGATTATTTCAGAATTTCAACCTGTCGGTGGGGATGTAGCTCAGTTGGAAGAGCGCTGCCTTCGCAAGGCAGAGGTCGGCGGTTCGATCCCGCTCATCTCCACCATTTTTTACGAATGATTTCAGTATTGGAAGAATATGCAGGCTGGTAATCCCGGTGAAATAGAGATTGCCTGGCTGAATCAGCCGGGACGTATGCCAACGAAAATGGCATCGGTTTCAGACGGCTTTCAAGCCTCACCCCCGTATGCAAGTGTAGTTGTTGTCGCAGAATGTAAAAAAGATGATCCCGTCTGCGCCATGACATCTGCAGCGATAGTAAGGGATACATTTGCGGAGGGAGTAGCTTACGGTGTTGAAGACGCATTGAACAACGCTTTCGATGAAGTTGAAAAGAAAAACTCTGAGAATGGACATGACTCGTGCTCAATAGCTTCTATTGCGGTTCTTGGTTGTGAAGTCCGGGTTGTCAGCACAGGGACATGCCATGCATTTCTAACGAATGGAGCCATTCAGGAGGAGAGTATTTCAGGCAGTTCCACGATTATTGATGTCCTTCCCAATCGGTTAGTATTAAAAAATGGCCAATCTGTAATCCTTGTAACTCACGGACTCAGAAAACTTATTGGTTCAGCAGTTGCTGCCAAGTACATATCCCTTTACAATGATCCACTTGCAAAATGCCTTGAAGAGATGGTCACGGAAACCCGCATCAGATTCAGAAAGAAAGGCGGTTCAATTGCCGCGGTGAGATCCGGATCAGGTTCAAAGAGGATTACGGGACTCTTGAAGAAGTATGGTATTTTCATAGTGCTGTTCGGAACTCTGGTGCTTATCGCACTTTCAATTCTGTGTAATAAACGGGAATACATTAATGCAAATTCCGGTACAGAATCACCGGACTCTGCAACTTCCTCAGAGGAAATTGTTATGCCTCTGAACATGTAATGAATAGAAACTCCCTCTTCTCTCATTTATCTCCTGGAAGTATATTCTTTTTGCTGGCCGTGCTGGGCGGGGAGCTAGCGGTGCCCTGTACCCGCAATCCGCTATAGCGGGGCTGAGATACTCTGTGCGGCATTGTGTAACGAGTCTGTCTCATTGTAAGCGGTGCTGATGATCAGGACTTGAGCGACGCCAGCCCGCGAACCCCGTCAGGACCGGAAGGTAGCAGCGGTAAACGGAGACTGTCGGGTGACTCAGGCCAACCTGATTTGAGCTGGCTGCATTTTACAGTTCGTGAAGCATGTCCAGCAGATTTGTACGGCCAGCATTCCCCGATTGGAGGTTTGCTTGAGTTATCTGGTTTTTGCGCGAAAGTGGCGTCCTCAGTCTTTTGAAGAGGTTCTTTCTCAGGATCATGTGACTGTTACTCTAAGAAATGCAATTGAAACCGGCAGGATTGGACATGCTTACCTGATGACCGGTCCTCGCGGAGTTGGAAAAACCACAACTGCGCGAATACTTGCAAAGGCTCTGAACTGTGAAAACGGACCAACTCCGAATCCGTGCCAGAAATGTGATTCCTGCAGACAGATCACCGCTGGTAATCATATGGATGTTCTGGAGATTGACGGTGCAAGCAATAGAGGTATTGACCAGATCAGGGATCTCCGCGAGAAAGCCAGATACGCAACAGTATCCGGAAGACATAAGATCTACATCATCGATGAGGTTCACATGCTTACAAAAGAGGCTTTCAACGCTCTGTTGAAGATCCTGGAAGAACCCCCTGATTCTGTGATTTTTATCTTTGCAACCACCCAGCCGAGGAAAGTACCTGATACGATTCTCAGCAGATGTCAGCGATTTGATTTCAGACGGATCTCTGTAACTGATATGTCCGGGTATATTCAAAGGGAAGCCTCTAAAGAAGGAATCAAACTTGATTCTGCAGCACTTAGTCTCGTTTGCAGATCCAGCGGCGGAAGTATGCGGGATGCTCTTTCATTGATGGATCAGCTTGTAAGTTTTTCGGGCACCGAGATCCGTGGCGAGGAAGTAGTAAAACTTCTTGGTATCGTAGAGACCGACCTTCTTGCAGTTATTACTTCAAATATACTGGCAGGAGAGACAGCGAAAGCTATAGATTCGGTTTCCGCAGCACTTGCAAGAGGTTATGGTGTGGATGAATTGATAGATGCTTTAACTGTTTTCCTTCGAAATTTACTTCTGATTGTTTCCGGTGCTTCAGGCAGCCTGGAAGATGTTCCGGATTCTGAAATTGAACTTCTAAGATCAATTGCGTCGAATATTCCTGATGTGGCGGTTCTCAACATCCTGAGAATTATCAGCGGAGCCGCAATGCAGGTCAAACGAAGTAATCTTCCCAGAGTTGTTCTTGAAACTGCGATAATGACAGCCTCCAAACTATCCTGTGTATTTCCAATTAGCGATCTGCCTGCTGTAGCTGTGACAATCGCACGGAATGAAGCTGAGACTATCCCTTCATCAGGTGAATCGGTTACTTCGGACAGCTCGCGCGAAGGGGAAATGGAACCCGGCAGTGAAACTGAAATCTCTGATAATGAGCGGAAAGAAAACGTTGAACAAATAAGTTATGCGAAATCAGCTGAAGAGGATTCTGAAATAATTACACAGGACTCGCACGAAGATCCACACGAATGTAAAGATAAAGTTAAAGGTGAAGGTGAAGTAGAAAACAAAGAAGAGGATGCTATTTTAAAGAACGGTATCGATAAAGAGAAGGAAAAGAAGACTTCCAGGAAGATCTTTAGCCTGTTTGACGCCGTTTGATCTGTCTGGAGCATGCAGGAGGATTAATGGATCAGAAACAACTCAGGAAAATGATGGCTCAAGCTCAGAAAATGCAGAACGGCATGCAGAAAATTCAGGAGGAGCTTGAAGATGCCAGAATAGAAGGTACCGCTGCAGATGGTCTTGTCAAAGCAGTAGTTACCGGACAGGGTGAACTGGTTGAACTCAATATATCAAAGGACGCAGTTGATCCTGATGATATTGAAATGCTGGAGGATCTTATTCTCGTTGCGGTAAAAAATGCTGTATCCGAGAGCCAGAGGCTGTCAAAAAGCAAGATGGATGCCCTGGGAATACCGGGAATCGGGGGGATGATGTGAGCTCTGTGCTTTTCGACAGGCTCGCCGAGCAGCTCCAGAGATTACCCGGTATCGGCAGAAAAACCGCTTTAAGGCTTGCATTCAATCTTGCGGATAACAAGGAGTTTGCGAAGGATCTTTCAGATATTCTGAAACTGACATGGGAAGAAGTTGGAGAGTGTCAGGTCTGTAGAAATATCACGGAGAATGAAGTATGTGATATCTGCTCAAGCACCTCTCGTCATGATTCAATATGTATAGTTCACAATCCAGCTGATATGCGTACAATTGAAGACGCCGGGCTTTACAGGGGCAAGTATTTCGTATTGCATGGATTTCTTGCTCCCCTGGATGGAACGGGACCTGATGAGCTTGGTATCAGCAAATTGAGGAAAATGATAGAGAGTTCTGAAGCCGATGAGATTATTCTGGCGCTGGACTCCACAGCTGACGGAGAAGCAACATCAGCCTATCTTGCCAGGACTCTTGAAAAAACCGGTATTCAGATTACTCGACTTGCCAGAGGTCTTCCACCTGGAGCTTCTGTGGAATTTGCTGATTCTCTTACGCTTATGCAGGCGTTTGAGGGCAGACAGAAGGTTTGACAGTTGCAGTTGAACTGGCCCAACCGGATATCCCTTCTCAGAATTCTTCTTAGCCCTTTATTCATGATTCTTCTTATTGATAACAGAAAGGGATCACGTATAGCTGCTCTTGGAGTCTTTGCTTTTGCATCTCTCACCGATCTTTACGATGGATACCTCGCAAGGAAATACGGCTGGATAACGAACCTCGGGAAATTTCTGGACCCTCTGGCAGACAAACTGCTGGTAGCTCTTGCGCTTATAGGTCTCAATCAGATTGATCTTGTGCCTGCGTGGGCTCTATACCTGATAATAGGCCGGGAGCTTCTGGTTACAGGGCTCAGAGCAATAGCAGCATATGCAGGAGTGCTTATTCTGCCATCGCGAATGGGCAAATACAAGACTTTATCTCAAATGTTGTCCATGTTCTGTTATCTGCTGTTTTCAGTTCTATATTATGGATCACATATTGAGAGAGGAGCATTTCTATCCTTTACTGATCCCGAATCTTTATTATCCATCAAAAACCTCCTGCTTTTATCTGCTGACATCCTGCTGCTCATCGCTGTATTTCTCTCCATAATCTCCGGAGTAGATTATTTCTGGAGAAACAGGTCTATTCTCCGGCGACTGGTACTGTGAAACCTCTGGCCCGGTATACTGGAACAGCTATTGCGACAGTCTTTGGAGCAGGGTATTTCCCGGTTGCTCCCGGAACTGCTGGAAGTCTCATATCCGCGATAGTGTTCTTCTTGATTCCAGCTGGAAATTCTCTCCATTTACTTGTTCTTGCAGTTATCCTTCCGATTGGATACTGGAGTGGCTCAATAGGCCAGAGATTATGGGGCGACGACCCTTCGCGGGTGGTGATTGATGAATTTGCCGGGTGCTGGATTGCATGCCTTGCGGTTCCCGGTTCATGGGGCATTACCGGAATTGCAGTTGCTTTTATTCTGTTCCGAGTATTCGATATTCTGAAGCCATGGCCGGTATCAGTATTTGACAGAATGAAATCTCCGGCTGGGATACTGCTCGATGATGTTGCTGCCGGCGTAATATCAGCAATTATCATCTTTATTGGAAGTCAACTCCATGGAATTGTCTGACAAAATTCTGGTGGGTAAGATCGGTGCCATTCTGCGGCAGAATGAACAGACGCTCTCAGTTGCTGAATCCTGCACCGGAGGACTCGTAGGAATGCTGCTTACTTCCGAACCCGGTTCATCAAAATGGTTCGCGGGCGGAGTCATAGCTTATGCGGACAGGATAAAAACAGATCTGCTCGGTGTGCCCTCAGAAATGATTCAGGAGTATGGCGCTGTAAGCATTGAGGTGGTCGCTGCCATGGCCGGCGGTATTCGAAGCCTTACCGGAACTGACTATTCACTTTCCGTATCCGGAATCGCGGGTCCGACAGGTGGAACACTCGAAAAGCCGGTAGGAACTGTCTGCATGGCAGTCGATAGTGGCAGATCCTGCACAACAGTGATGAAGCATTTCTCCAATTCACATTCGAGAGAAGCGGTCAGAAAGGCATCGGCAAGCTATCTTCTTTCGATGTTGTATTCGAGATTACGAGAAGATGGAAAATGAGGATATTCGTAGCGCTTGAGCTGCCCGAACATATTATCAGGGAAATTCAAGGCTGGCAGGAACAATTAGTGTCTCTTCATCCTTCACTCAAATGGGTCAAACCTGAGCACATGCACTTGACTCTCAGATTCTTTGGAGACATAAAAAGAAACAGAATGATTGAAGTTGAGAAAATGCTGTCTTCCAGACAAATAGGATCACTGGAATTCACACTTGATAAACTTGGAACTTTTTGTGGTAAGGATCAACTTCCATTCGTATACTGGCTTGGAGGTAGCTTTCCATCTGAAATATCATATCTTGCAGAAGAACTCGGAAAAATTCCGGACGATAAAGGCAGGATCAGCAGAAAGCAATATCTTCCGCATATAACGATTGCCAGACGCAGAATGTCATCCGCATCACCGCAACTTCCGGAACCACCGTTGATGCAGGGAGTATTCCATGAAGCAGTTATATTCAACAGCAGACTAACTCCGGCCGGGCCTGAGTACAGCAGACTGAAAAGATTCGATTTTCATTTAGCAGAAAGGTGTTTCAATGACTGAAAAACGTAAATCTGCCGAGAAGGAGAAAGCTCTAAAAGCGGCTTTTCTCCAGATCCAGAAACAATTTGGACAGGGCGCGGTCATGCGACTGGGTGAACACCCTCACATGAAAGTGGACATAATCTCAACAGGTTCAATTGCTCTTGATGCCGCGTTGGGAATAGGAGGTATACCCCGGGGAAGGGTTACGGAAATATATGGAGCTGAAGCTTCAGGAAAAACAACTCTCGCCCTTCATATCATTGCCAGTGCACAAAAAAACGGGGGTGAGGTTGCGTTTATCGATGCTGAACATGCTCTTGATCCCACTTATGCTGAAAGACTGGGTGTTATAGTAGATGATCTTCTGGTCTCTCAGCCCTCAAACGGTGAGCAGGCACTGGAAATAACTGAAATGCTTGTCAGAAGTAATGCGGTTGATGTCATAGTGATTGATTCTGTTGCGGCGCTTGTGCCCAGAGCTGAAATTGAAGGGGAGATGGGTGACAGCCATGTAGGTCTGCAGGCCCGGCTGATGTCACAGGCTCTCCGAAAACTGACAGGTGCTGTGTCTCACTCGAATTGCGCTGTGGTGTTCATAAACCAGATCCGGATGAAGATTGGCGTGATGTTCGGCAATCCTGAAACTACAACCGGCGGCAGGGCACTGAAATTTTACAGCAGTGTACGTCTGGATGTAAGAAGAATTGCGTCTCTTAAGCAGGGCGATGAAGTTATAGGGAGCCGCACAAGGATAAAAGTTGTAAAGAATAAGCTGGCTCCTCCTTTCCGTAATATCGAATGCGATATCCTTCATGGTTTCGGAATATCCAGACATGGAGAGCTCATTGATCTGGGAATGGATGCCGGTTTTATTACGCGAAGGGGAACGTGGTATTCAATGGAGGACATCCAACTCGGACAGGGACGCGAGAACAGCAGGATATTCCTTCAGGAAAACCCTGATATTGCAGATTCCCTTGAAATGAAGATCAGAGAGAAACTTGAAATACCCGGACAGGCGGATACACAGGAAGAACCCGGAGAGAAGAAGGAGTAGAGGCTGGCTCTCATAGAGGAGATCAGACAGATCAGGAAGGGCTGGCTCCTTGTAACAGCAGGCGGAAGATCATGGCTGCTTCCGCAGGATCACATCGTGCGAATGGGGCTTGAATCTGATGTGAACATTGATGTTGCTGTTGTTGAAGAAGTTGCTATTCGTAAACAGGCACCGGCAGCCAGAAAAGACACCGAGAGACACCTGGCGAAATCCGAGCGTACAGTCAGCCAGCTCAGAAAATTTCTTCTTGAAAGACAATATCACAAACAAGTCATTGAAGATACTCTGGAGTGGGCGAAGCGAAGCAATCTTGTGGACGATGAAAGATATGCATCCATTTTTCTGCGAAGCCATTCCGGTAACTCTCCAATGGGGGAATACCGGATTCGTGCTGAACTCATGCGAAGGGGTATTAAAGAAAGGATCATAGATAGTATTCTTGAGGAACATGATGACAGGGAGTTGTCTGAGGTTCTGATCAGAACTGTGAAGAGTAGATATGCCCACCTTGACCATGATAAGGCATTTCGAAGAGCAGCCGGTTACCTGAAGCGCAGAGGATTCAACTCAGATCTTATCATGATGGTGTTGAAGAGTGCGTTTAATGATAAGGAGATGACCTGAAATGAGGAACCGGTGGTTCCTCTTTTTCTGGACAGAACTCGGTAGAAGGATGCTCGAGCCTGATTCCGCTTCTGAGATTCCCCGGTATCTTCCATCGGTCATGGCAGAAGTTCTTTCATCATCTCCCCCTGCAGTGAGAAGGTCCGTCCTACAGCTTGAGAAGCGGCTTGATTCAAGAAAGGCAAGGTATATCTACAGGTATACCTGGGAGATACTCAGGGAACACGGATTCAGTCGCCCTCTCAGATTGCAGCCCTGGCCGGGAATTTCACTGTTTCTGCCATTTTATAAGGACAACATCGCTGTGATCCCTCAGTCGTTTTCAGAAAGAATTCCTCCTTCGAAAAGAGCTCTGTCACTGGTTGGCAGATCCGCAGCGGCTCTGCTGGAGGGATATGAACTATGGGTGGTTCCGGCTGTCTGGAATGATGAAATCATATCTGTCTTCAGGAATGGCGGAGTTAAAGCATGCTCCCTGGACAGACTTGACAGCGTATGCGAACACGGATTTTCATGAGAATCTCGATTATCTGCCTGATTGTTATCGTGTTCGTGCTATCCGGGGATAATGCGAATCATTCCTGCGCATTGGGTAATCCTGTTGATATGAATAATGAAAATCAGATCGAAAATCCTCTCAGTGATGTGCTTTTTGTTCAATACAGGGCTGTTTTCAGAGACCTCCTGGGCAGAAAATGTGTATTTTCTCCCAGCTGTTCACAGTACGGCCAGGAATCGATGCAGAAGCACGGATTTATCATAGGATTGATGATGGCCCTGGAAAGGTGGACCAGATGTCATCCGGCATCCCCTGGATATGGGGATTATCCGAAAGCGGGAATGTACACTGTAGCGGATCCGGTAGATCATAGAGAGGAAAGTATATGCTGGGGACAATTCTTGCTGCCATTCTGACAGTATTTCCAAATTCATCTCCTGACTCAGGCTATGCCGATTTTCTGTACTCAAGCGGAGAATACGAGCTGGCTGCAGGTGAATATCTCAGAATTATTTATGCTAATGATGCTGACACTATCTCCTGCCCTCTGGTTTCACTCCGGCTGGCCGGATGCCTGCGGGAACTTGACCGTTTCAGCGACGCATTGTTTCTCTATACTTTTCTTGGAGCAAATCTGCCTGATCGGGATATGCGGGCGGGCGCTCTCATGGGAGCAGGAGCCGTATTGGAGGAAATCGGCGAATTCACTTCGGCAAGGCTTGCGTATGTCGATGCTGTTCGTACTGCGGTAGATATTGAAATTAAGAACAGAGCAGACATCATGGCAGGGCTTATGTACGCAAGAATGGGAAGATGGGACAGTTCGGCAGAAGAGCTTTCAAGAATATCATCTTCCGGAGGACCGTTTGCTTCAGGAGCGGAACAACTTGCCGAAATTGTCTCCAGAGGTTCTTCTCTGCCTGTTCGAAGTCCTTTCTGGTGCGGATTGTCCAGCGCGGTATTACCAGGGTCCGGACAGATGATATGCGGACATTTCACGGATGGAGTGATCGCGCTTGGAGTTAATGGATTAATGGGCTACCTGTTCTACGAATCACTGCGGGAAGAGAATACAACCACATCTGTCCTTCTCGGATGGCTGAGCCTTTCTTTCTACGGCGGGAATATCTACGGCGGCTCAAAAGCTGCCAGAACCTATAACTCGGCTCGAAGACGTGAGCTGCTTGAAGAAATAACCGGGATTATAGAGAATGAGTACATCTTCTGACCTTGACTTTTTCACTGAATTCAAGCAGTTTACCTGTTCCCTTCGGCAGTTTTGCATCCGATAATATCCTCCGGCGTTGCGGGAGTTATCTGGAAAGCAGGACTTTCAGGGATAGTGCAGCTTTCGGATAAGTGGAAGGCAATTCTTGTAAGTAAGTGTGTTCCAGTAATATTCTTTTAAGGGAATACTGAAAAAGCCGGTGCAACAGTACTGGTTTAGGAAGTTTGCTTGATCAATGGAGGTTCATGAAAGTGAAGACCTATTCGGCCAAGACCGGAGAAATTGAGAGAAAATGGTGGCTGGTTGATGCCGCGGGACACTCTCCTGGAAGATTGGCCTCGACAATTGCCATGATACTTCAGGGCAAAAACAAGCCGGTATATACTCCGCATATCGATACCGGTGATTTCATTATTGTAACAAATGTTGAGAAAATGCGGTTTACGGGTAGAAAGCTCGAGCAGAAAGAGTACCATCGTCATACAGGATATCCTGGCGGCAGGAAGGTTACTCGGATGATAGAACTGCTTGATAAGCATCCTGACAGAATTCTCAGAAAAGCTGTTCGGGGAATGCTGCCAAAGAACAGACTTGCTCGAAAGCAGATCAGAAAGCTGAAGATATATGCGGGAAATGAACACCCGCATGAAGCTCAGGAACCACAGGTTCTTGAAATTAATGTTTCCAGGGAGGTGAGATGAAGCAGTACATAGGTGTAGGAAGACGGAAAAGAGCAACTGCAAGGTGCTATCTGAAGCCTGGAAACGGTAAGATTAAGGTTAACCAAAGAGATCCAGGAGAGTATTTCAACCTTCGCAGGCAGTTCGAGCATGCATTTGAGCCGCTTGAAACAGTTGGAGTATCGAACAAGTACGATCTGCTTGTAAATGTTCACGGTGGAGGAATTACCGGACAGGCCGGTGCAATCAGACTCGGAATAGCAAGAGCTCTGGTTACGATAGATCCCGAATTCAGACCTTTGCTGAAATCGGAAGGTATGCTTCGGCGAGACCCGAGGATAGTCGAGAGAAAGAAATACGGTCAGCCGAAAGCAAGAAAGCGCTTCCAGTTCTCAAAACGATAAAACACAGGTGTGCCTGATATCTTTCTGTCTCATCTGAACACACACGGTTGGTGGTGATGGCCTCGGTGTCTCCTGTATATGGAGATTGGTTCGATCAAACCGACCGGTGGATAACCGAAAGGATAATTAAATGGAAATACCTTCCATGCAGGAAATGCTGGAAGCCGGAATTCACTTCGGTCACCAGAAAAGCCGATGGAACCCGAAGATGCGGAATTACATCTTCATGGCTCGAAATGGCATTCATATCATTGATCTCAAAAAGTCCAGAGCTCTTCTGGAGGATGCCTCCAATCTGATTGCCAGAACTGTCGCGTCCGGGAAAAGCGTTCTTTTCGTTGCCACCAAGAAGCAGGGTAGGGAATGCCTGAAGGAGCACGCCATCAGATGTGGTCAGTACTATGTCACTGAAAGATGGATGGGCGGCATGCTCACCAATTTCAAGACCATTTCCAAAGGCATTGAAACTCTGATTGAGCTTGAAAAAGCTGAGAAGGATGGGTTTCCTGCAAGCATGACAAAAAAGGAGATTCTTCAAAAAAGAAGGAAAAGGGAAAAACTGGAGAAGGATCTTTCAGGTATTCGTCACATGAAAAAGCTGCCTGGAGCAGTTGTGGTTGTCGATATCAAGAAGGAGCAGATCGCCGTTCGTGAAGCAAGGAAACTTAATATTCCCTGTATCGGAATGGTTGATACGAATTGTGATCCGACGGAAGTTGATTATCCTATTCCGGGAAACGATGATGCAATCAAATCTATTTCGCTGATCATAGGCACTCTGGCCGATCACGTCCTTCTTGGTGCTGAAGGGGCTGCTCCTGATACTTCAATGGAGAAACTGATCCCGACGGATGACATCACGGATGCCGTTGAACCTGAGAAGAAGACAGCTGCTGCCAAACCGGAGAAGAAAACAGCTGCTGCCAAACCTGAGAAGAAAACAACTGTTGCTAAACCTGAGAAGAAGACAGCTGCTGCAAAACCGGAGAAGAAAACAACTGCTGCAAAACCTGAGAAGAAGACAGCAGACACACCTGCAAAGAAAACTACGGCAAGGAAGACTGAAAAGAAGACTGCGGCAGAAGAAACTGTTGTAGATACATCAACGGATACAGCTTCAGTCAACGAAAAGCCGAAGGAAGCTCAGGAAGAGGGAAAGGAATCGGGTGAATAATGTCCGTTAATCTGGATCATCTGAAACAACTGAGAAAAGCCACTGGAGCAGGAATGATGGACTGCAAGAAAGCGCTCGAAGAAAGTAACGGAGACATGCAGGGAGCAATTTCTTTCCTTCGGGAAAAGGGTGTTAAAGTAGCATCCAGGAAAGCTCACAGAGAAGCTTCGGAGGGGTTGGTTGTATCATACATACATCCTCCCGGCAAACTGGGAGTGCTGGTAGAGATTAACTGTGAAACTGATTTCGTTGCCAGAACCGATGATTTCCAGAAGTTTGCCAAAAAGGTTGCGATGCACATAGCGGCATATCCTCCAAATGTTGTATCCCGCAATGACCTGCCTGAGGAAGAAATTGAAGCTGAGAAAAAAGTACTTCTTGCGCAGCTGAAAGATTCAGGTAAACCGGCTAACATCATTGAGAAGATCATTGAAGGACGTCTGGACAAATATTACTCGGAAGCCTGTCTTCTTGATCAGGAATGGGCAGATGATCCTGACGTAGGAACAGTTAAAGATGCACTTACCAATCTGATAGCGAAACTTCGTGAAAACATAGTTATCAGTCGGTTCGCCAGATTTTCCATAGGAATCTGATGAAAGAGGAAGACCAGACTGTCAGGATTCTCCTGAAAATAAGTGGAGAGGTTCTTGCTGGCGAAGCTGGTCACGGGATTGATTCTCTTACGGTAAAGAGACTGACAGAGTCCTTGATGGACCTTGTTTCAGATGGTATTCAGGTTGGAATTGTAACCGGTGGGGGCAATTTCATCCGCGGAAGAGATCTTTTGTCAGTAGATCGAATCACCGGAGACCAGATGGGAATGATTGCAACTGTAATTAACAGTCTTGCACTGAGAAACGCTATTGAGAAGCACGGTGGCAATGCTGTCGTGCTTTCTGCCATTCAGATGCCCGGTTTTGTGGAATTCTTCTCATCCCGCCTGGCGAATGACTTCCTTGAACGAGGATATGTTGTCATTTATGCCGGCGGAACCGGCAATCCATGCCTTACAACAGACACTGCGGCAGCGCTCAGAGCGGTTCAGACAGGATGTTCTCTGTTGCTGAAAGGTACGAAAGTCGATGGCATTTACGATAGTGATCCGGAGCATAATCCCGATGCGAAACGGTTTGCGCAGCTATCGTTCGAGGAGGTTCTCAAACTTGATCTGAAGGTTATGGATGCTGCCGCTGTTGCCATCTGTCGCGATGCCGAACTTCCTATCAGTATTTTTGATATAAGGGATCCGGCAAATATCGTCAGGATTCTTTCAGAACCGTCTATTGGAAGTATTGTTGGGGGGAAAGATTCATGGTGACCGAGCTTATTGTCGATCAGAAAAGTAAAATGAAGAAAACTGTAGAAAGTACTGCCCGTGAAATGGCTGTTATCAGAACCGGGAAAGCCAGCCCGGCTCTGCTTGACAATATCCGGGTGGAATGCTGGGGAGGACAGCATCCGATAAAGCAGGTTGCCGGTCTTTCAGCTCCGGAACCAAGGCTTATCGTTATTCAACCTTTCGATCCGTCAACATCTGATGCCATAGTAAGAGCGATTCAGAAATCAGACCTTGGACTCAGAGCTGTTTCGGACGGTCCGGTTATACGGATCCCCGTGCCAAAACTCTCCGATGATCGCAGAAAGGAACTGAGCCGTCATGTCAAAACGATGGCAGAATTGGGAAGAACAGCTATCAGGAATATCAGGAGAAGTGGTAACGAATTACTGCATAAGGCCAGCAAAGCAAGCGAGATTACCGAGGATGAAGAGCGCAAAGCTCTGAACGACATACAGGAATCAGCAGATAATGCCATTTCCGAGATAGACAGACTGCTTGAGGCGAAGGAAGCTGACATTCTTGAGGTCTGATAACTCTTTGCTCACCCATGTTGGTATTATTATGGACGGCAACGGTCGCTGGGCAAGATCCCGCGGTCTCCCAAGAATTGATGGACATAAAGCTGCCGAGGAATCCATTCATGAAGCAGTTGAATACTGCGGTGAGATTGGAATCAAATACCTTACTCTGTTCGCCTTTTCTACCGAGAACTGGAAACGCCCTAAAGCTGAAGTCAGTTTCATAATGTTCCTTCTCAGCAGATTCATAAAAAGAAACATTGAAAATCTTGACAGAAAAGATGTTAAAATTCGCGCAGCTGGCAGACTGGATGACCTTCCTTCAAAACCACGGGCTGATCTTGACGCAGCGATTGCCAGGACAGAATCGAATCAGGGTCTGAATCTGATTCTCGCATTGAGCTACGGAGGCAGAGCCGAAATAGTCGATGCCGTGAAACGTCTGACCGCTGATATTGAAACCGGAAGTAAATCCGCGATGGATATTACAGAAGAATCAATCACTTCGTACATGTACCTTCCTGACGTACCCGATCCTGATTTGATAATTCGCACAAGCGGAGAGAAAAGGCTTTCCAACTTCCTTCTATGGGAGTCAGTGTATTCAGAATTGTATTTTGCCGATACTCTGTGGCCTGATTTCAGACGGAAACACCTGCAGGAAGCTTTCGCGGACTACGGGGCCAGGCGGAGACGTTTTGGAGATATTGGCGGTAACTGATGAAGCCATTTCATTCACTTGTGAATAGAATTGCCATTGCCGTTCCCGGTATTGGACTATTTGTTGCGGTAGCTCTTCTGAATACACCGATTCTTACAGTTATATTCTTTTCATCGATAGCGGCATTGTGTGGATCAGAGGCGATTTCTCTTCTCGACTCAGGTGCAGGGATTTCAAAGAAAGCAGGAGGAGCGATACTTGCTGGTGGTGCAGCTGCGTCTGTTTCTTTGCTTGATCCTGCTTTCGCTTTAGTGATACTTCTGATTCCGGGGATCGTAATGTCACTCTGGTGGGTTCTTGGAGATGGTGTTACCGATGCTGGAAAAAGGATTGCCGGCAGCACCGGAATTATGGTCGTTATCGCACTCGGTTTTGGCCTTCTGGCAAGATTAAGACTTGATTTTGAGTCGCCCTGGATTCTATTTATACCGCTTATTTTGTGCTGGATTGCAGATTCGATG
Organism: Candidatus Aegiribacteria sp.; assembly: GCA_030620995.1. Classification (GTDB taxonomy): domain Bacteria; phylum Fermentibacterota; class Fermentibacteria; order Fermentibacterales; family JCC-6; genus Aegiribacteria. The sequence goes on along the minus strand of JAUXIK010000001.1, from coordinate 91,254 downwards.
GCCTATTTCATCGGAAGTGCTTTCGGGAAACACAAACTGGCACCCGCTGTCAGCCCGGCAAAATCCTGGGAGGGTTTCATTGCGGGTATAGCGGGAGCTGTTGCGGGAGCAGTGTTCGCCGGTACAACCGGAGCAGGATTGCCACTGTTTCTAATGGTCGCGACCGGAATAGCAGGTGGTATCGCTGCTGCTGCAGGGGATCTGTTTGAATCCGCTCTGAAAAGAGACGTCGGCATAAAGGACACCGGCTCAATTCTTTCGGGGCACGGAGGTGTACTTGACCGGTTTGACAGCATTCTTGCTGTAGTTCCTGTGGTCTGGCTCATACTTATGTTCTACGGATCTGCAGGGAGTTCCCTATGAGTATCAGAAAAGTCGCGGTTCTCGGCAGTACCGGCTCTGTCGGTAAACAGGCACTGGAAATAATTGATGCCAGGCCGGATCTTGAACTTCATTCAATTCTATGCAGGAGAAACATCGGCCTTCTTCTACAGCAGAAGGAGAAATTTCTCCCTTCCATAAGCGCAATTGTATCACCCGAAGGAAATATCCCGCCTGATATCATTAAAGGCGCGGAAGTTCTTGATCAGGCTGTTGAAGGCGCTGACATAGTTCTCAACGCAATAGTTGGAAGTGCCGGGCTCAGAGCCAGCATTCTCTGTCAGAAACTGGATATACCGCTTGCGCTTGCGAACAAGGAGAGCCTTGTTATCGGTGGTGAACTTCTGAGAGATCATCTGAAGGCAGGGAAAGTAATACCGGTAGACAGCGAGCACAGTACAATTGAAAGATGTCTTCAGTCAGAGAAAAGACCTGTCAGAGGGATTACTTTAACTGCGAGTGGCGGTTCCGTACTTTTGATGCCAATTGATGAAATCAGGACTGCAGGACCCGAGCGGATTCTCAAACATCCAACATGGGAAATGGGTGCGAGGATCACTGTGGATTCTGCAACCATGGTTAACAAAGCATACGAGGTTATAGAAGCCGGCTGGCTGTTCGAGAATATTCCTGTTGAGGTGGTAATTCATCCACAGAGTATTGTGCATTCATTCATCAGACTCGAGGACGGCTCATGGAAAGCGCTGCTCGGTCAGCCGGACATGAGGATACCGATTCAATTCGCGCTGGAGTGGCCGGACAGGGAACTTGATGTAATTGCCGGTGATAAACCCTTTGACTGGGGAACACTGGCGTTCAGCAGGATGGATGAGGAAAGGTACCCTGCATTCAATACTGTTGTTCAGACCGGAATCGATGGAAAGACTTTCCCTGCTGTGGCAAATGCAGCAGATGAGGTTGCTGTTCAAGCATTTCTAGATGGCAGAATTCTCTTTGGTAATATTGCGGAAATCATTGATGAAGTACTGTCCCTTCATCGATCCTATCATATCCGGAGTCTTGAGGATGTACTCGAGGCTGACAGGAATGCAAGAACCGTTGCGGCCGGAATTGTGAGTAAATTATGCTGAGTGTCGCTGCCATAATATTCGGACTGGGAGTGATTGTATTCTTTCATGAGATGGGGCATTTTCTCATGGCGAAGGCAGTCGGTCTTGATGTTCCAAGATTCTCCATCGGCTTTCCTCCCTTTATTTTCAGGAAGAAACTGGGAGATACTGAATACTGCATCGGCGCGGTACCGCTTGGAGGGTATGTCAAGGTTAATCTCGGGACAACAGGCGATCCGGTTGAGGATATATCCTGGTTCAAGCGTTCTCTTGTCGCGCTCGCGGGTCCATTTGCGAATCTTGTACTCACCGCTGTAATCCTCATCCTCATTTTCGGTGTGGTGGGCTGGGATATTTCCATTTCTCCTGCGATAGTTGGAAACTCTGACAATCTTTTCGGACTTGGTGTCGGTGACACGGTACTTTCAGTCAACGGTGCTCCTGTGGCTGACTATTATGGAATGCTGAACAAACTGATTGAATCTCCCGAGGGCACTCTTCTCATAGGTTCTGACCCGGGCAGAAAAGATGTCGAATACTCAATCCCACCGGATTCAATTCCGTTTTATCCACTTGTTCCGGTAGTCATAGGAGAATCCATCATAGGCTTACCGGCTTATGAATCAGGTATTCGAGCAGGAGACAGCATAACGGCAATCAATGGCATATCTGTGGCAATATGGTATGACTATCAGAGAATGGTTACCAGCACCACTGATGAACTGGCAATAACCTTCTGCAGGAATGGAATCAAGGATACGGTCTATGTTACGCCTCACGAATACGATGGACAAATATTATCCGGTGTAACTGTTCAATTACCTTCTGAGAGAGTGAAATTACCGCCTGGTGAAGCCTTTGTGGAAGGATTAAAGGCTGCCGGACGCGGAACTGTCGGCATTTGCGTAACACTCATCAAGCTGATTAAAAAACCCGCTGAACTTGCAGAGAGTTCGGGAGGACCTATCTATGTTGCGGAAACACTTGGTCAGCAGGCAAGATCGGGACTGCCAAGCTACCTCTGGACAATAGCAAGCATCTCACTGGCCATCATGATTTTCAATCTTCTTCCAATCCCGATACTGGATGGAGGACAGATCGTTATCCTTATCTGTGAAGGTATTCGAGGAAAACCAATCTCCAAAAAACATGTTCAGATTATTCAGCAGACCGGTATGATTCTGATACTGATGATCTTTGTCCTGATAATGTTCAAAGACATTTCCCGCCTGATCACCCGCGTTCGTTAGGCTTGGATTCCTGTATATCCCAGATATCCGGCCAGGGAAGGTTATCCTCTTCTACATCAGTCTTCAGAAGGAGGGAGCGCAATCTGCTGAAATCCTCATTGATTTCTTTCGAAAATTCATGCTTCATAATAAAATCGTAAGCCGTGGAATAGAGTCTCAGTGCTTTTTCAGTGTCCCCCTTCAAAGCAGATACCAGACCGAGTTGAACTGTTACCATAGTTTCGAGTCTTTTTCTACCGGTCTGTCTGGTTATTTCAAGCGAGTCCTGAAGGCATTTGTGAGCTTCTCGCAGTTTTCCCTGCAGGATGTACATCTCCCCGAATATCTGGAGCGTTCCAGCTTGAAGCGGCAGGTTATCTATTTCTCTGAATATCTTCAAGGCAATGTTCAGATTATCCGTCGCGGTGGAGTAGTTTCCTCTATTGGATTCTATCTGGCCTATATTTCCCAGTGCTATGGCAATCGCTCTCCTGTCACCAACCTCCCGGTTGATACGCAAAGCATTTCTGAACCAGAACAGAGCTTTCTCATCATCCTCCTGAAGATTACCAAGACCGTTCAGTACATAACCCTCAGCTCTGCGGTTTCCTACTTCTCTGTGTATTTTCAGCGCCTTTCTGTAGAGTGTTTCCGATTTGCTCTTCAATCCCTGTTGCCTGATAAGAAGTGCCAGATTTCCTAAAGTCTTTCCCTCTTCTCTTCGATCACCGGTTTCCCGATAAAAATTCAGAGCTCGCCTGTAGCACTTCTCAGCTTCATCGATATTACCTGCGCCTCTGTGAAGTATGCCGATGTTATCGAGAATCATCGCTTCACTTTTTTTATCTCCGGCTTTTTCAGCAGCAGATAGACCCTTTTCATACAGGGCAAATGCCTTGTTGGTTTTACCGATACTGCTGTAATAGTGCGCCTGTATAATATGAAGATCAATAGTCCTGTCCTTCCAGTTCTCTTCCCTGCAGAGTTTTTTCAGAAGTTCAATGTTCTCTTTCTGTTCCTTGTGCCTGCCAAGATTTGAAAGAGCGCTGTTCTTTTTGAAAAGCACACTCTGAAGCAGTTCATTTCTACCGGTGGAATCATTGTCTGTCATGAGCTTTTCCTGAAGCTTATTTACCCAGTCAAGGCATTCGTACAGTCTGTAATTCCGGTCCGCGACAGTCAGTGCCTTCCATCCCCAGTCAAGAGCTTCAGAACTCTGCCCCGAGTTATCCATATGGAACGCGATTTTCCCTGCGACCTGCTCGGTGTCATCAATGTTGAGTCTGATAATTGTCTCAGCAGCTTTTCTGTGATGTTTTCTGAGTTCCTTCTCAAGAATCATTCCGTATGATGCGTCACGATACAAAGCATGGTTGAAAGAGTACTCCGTTTCGGAAATTCTGGACCACAGTCGCTCTTCGATACCATTTCTGAGAAGGGAATTAACGGTTGTCTCACCGGAAACTTCAGAAAGTACACTGATATCAAACTCCTGACCCAGTATTGAGGCTATCTGTACAAGAGACCTCAATTTCCCGGGAAGACGGTCTATTCGTGCTACAAGTATGGATTTTATTCCGGATGGAACTTCCACTTCTCTTTTTATCAAGTGCCATGCGCCGCTCTTGAATGTAATCATGTCGGAATTCTTAAGATATATGCAGAACTGGTCTATATAGAATGGATTCCCCTCTGTTCTGTCCAGTATGAATCTTGTAAGCTCCGGTCCGGATTCCGCATTGAGTCTGGCTGTAATGATAGATACTGATGCCTTTTCATCTATTGGATTAAGATCGATTGATTCAGTGCTGATAAAAGCTTCTATTTCTGTTTCCGGTCTTGATCCATTGTCCCGGTATCTGCTGGAAACCAGAATTGCGACAGGATTGCGTTTAGTATCTTTTATTATCATTTGAAGCAGTCTTTTTGAATCGCTGTCCATCCAGTGTAGATCCTCGATGAGGATTATCAGAGGTTTAAGAGTAGAAAGATATCTGATGAAGGTTTCGATTGCTACGGCAATATTCTCGAATCTCTGCCCGGGTTCCATCCTGTCAAAAACTGAATCTTTCCAGAAGTGTCCGAGCAATGAACCTATAATGGATATTGATCGACGCAGGTCTTCAGCAAGGGTTTTATTTTCAGAAGTGTGTGAACCGGATTCAAGTATCGAAACAATAGATCTCATTTTTTCTTCAAATAGTTTTTTATTGAAATCTGTTGTGTTTGAATCGCTCTGCTGGAAGTAATTCCTGAGAAAATACTCGAACGGATTCAGGCTGATCTTCAGAATATCATCACACTTCAGAACCACGGTCTGACAGATTGGTGCAAGAGTTTTAACTGCTTCAAAAAGCAGTCGGGATTTTCCAATTCCAGCTTCACCATAGACCAGAGTCATCCCGGCGAAAGCCCCGTGTTTCAGAGGAGAAATACGATTGATGATATAATTCAATTCTGCAGAACGACCGACCATCTCTCCTTCATAAATGCGATTAATACCATTGTTCTGACAGTACAATAGTTTCCGTGCTCTCGTACTTTCTGTTTTTCCTCTCAGCATCAAGCTGGTGATGTCGCTCCAGACATATTCACTGCCGGCTTTCTCACAGGTTTTTTCAGTGACAAGTATATCACCCCAGTCTGCTCTGAATAAAAGCCTTGCTGCCGTATTGATTACATCTCCGTATACCGTATAGGTACACCTTTTGGAGTTACCGGTCATACCGGCATAAACTGTTCCTGAAGCAATTCCGATTCGAATACTGCTGCTGAACTGGCTTTTTATTAACTCGCTTGCGAAACTGCATGCTCGAGCGGAATTGTTTTCCCATGAGACCGGCGCTCCGAACAGAACAAGGATAACCGGATAATCAGATGTAAAATGCAGACCGCATACGTGACCACCATAGAAAGAAGCCGCTTCCAGAATGCTTCGCACAGAATGATCTATGTTTTCGTATTCACCGGTTCTGAGTGACAGGAAGACCGTAGTTATTTCTCGAAATTCTCCGGTCAGTTTGCTTGAAATGATAAGATCCGGAACAAATTTTGAAGCAACTTTTCTCTGAATCCTCTGCAAATCCTGATGGATGATTTCAGTTCTGTCCCGGGGAATGTGATTAAAATCCTCAATGCTTCCGTATCCTGTAAACTCGAAGAAACTGGTGTCTATTAATAGCTGACCCGCGTCTCCCTGCTTTGACAGAAGGGCTGCCCTTGATATTGCGTCACCTCTGATATAGTGAATCAGTCTTTCTCTTCCTGCTATTCCCCACTCAACAGAACCATGCGCAAGAGCAAATGAGGCTGATACTTTCCAGGTGCCGAATCTTGTTCGTCGGATGCAATTCTGTTTGAAGTAATCCATCAGAGATGTTGCCGCATTGTAAGCAGCCACTGGAGGATATTCCGGGAATACCGCGATAATGGAATCACCTTCAAATTGTGCTATCAGGCCACCTCGCCCGTAGATTTCGTGTATTGATCTTGACAGAATTCTACCAAGGATCTGTGAGAGGATTTCTGCTCCGGCCTTTCCGTGCTCCATAAGTTGTTCTGTCATCGATGTAAAACCGTTCATATCAAGAAGCAGTATGCAATTGCTGCAGGAACATGATCGCTTCCCGCTGAGCAGAAGCTTCTGAACAGGACGGGGAATCACGTTAAGCAGCTTATTCTCCCTGATCCGCGGTATTTAAATTCATATTATCTTTGACATGCAGGTAAGGGTGGTTCCAGAGTGGAGAGAGAGTCAGTAATACAGCTGTACAGATATGCCCAGGCTTCAGGGTGAGAATCACATAGAATAATGAGAGATTGAATCTCATGACTGTCCGGTTTTAATGCATGAAGACTGTCACCGGTGGGCAGCGTCCAGTGTCGTGCCAGGATTCCTGACCATTCACGCAGTTCCACTAAATCATTTTCAGGGATAGATGCATACGAATCAGGCTCATCACAGGCCGCGATGAGCAATACTAATGTTAAAAGATATAGACCTGCTGCATGCAAAACTCTCATATTACTCCTGTTCCATTAGCCACCCTTGCAGTATAGTCGAACAGTATCAATCCGGACAGTATGCAGGAGGTTTCATGAGAAAAGTTGCATTACTTTTATTATTTATTGTATCTATTTGTATGGCTACAGCATACGGTAGAAATAAAGTACAGTCCGGAGAGCAGGACTGGTGGGAAATTCGGGCAAGACATTTTACTATCTACTTTCCTCAGGGAGGAGAGGTTCCTGCCGAGACTCTTCTTGTGCATACGGAAAGAGCTTTGCTTGAGCTTTCTGAACGATTCAACTATTTACCAGAAAATAAGATACCAATTATTCTATACATATCTCCGAAAGATTTCCGTCAGACGAATATCAATCCATACGACATTCCACAGGGGGTGGGAGGGTTCACCGAGTTCTTCAAGGGGCGCGTAGTAATACCATTTACTGGATTCTGGTCAGAATTCCGTCATGTGATTGCCCATGAACTGAACCATGCATTCATCTTTGATATGATTTACAAACGTTCCCTGCGGGAAATAATCTTAGCCGGAACACCTCTATGGCTGATGGAAGGACTTGCGGAATTCACATCGTCAGGCTGGGATGGTGCAACGGAAGCAGAATTCAGGGATATGGTTATCAATAATCAGATAGTCTCCATTGAAGAGCTGTCCAGAAGGACAGATTACATTGTTTATCGACAGGGTCAGGCAATCTATCACTTCATGTTTGAGCGATATGGAGAGGATGTCTTTCTGGAATTCGTGAATAACATCAGGAATTCAGAAGGACTTGAAGGAGCGATTGATGCCGCTCTGGGAATGTCACTTGCCCAGTTCAATGAAAGATTTCAGGAGTGGGCTCGCGAAACCTACCTGTCCGAACTTGCCTGTTGTGAAAGTCCTGATGACATTGGTAACCCGATTCGGGAAAACGGAGAAAGAATAGTACAGAATTGTTCGGTTATTTCATCCGATGGCGGATTGATTGCGGGAGTTGAGTGGCATCATGCTAATCTTGCAGTAGCAGTCAGATCAACCCTGACGGGTGAGCTTGAAAGCAGACCTTTCGTTTCCGGTGGATATTTTGACGTTCTGGTGTCTCCCATGTACCGGGTCTGCAGCTTTTCTCCAACTGCAGATTCGATTGTAATTGCGGTGCAGCATATCTCCGGAGACCGGATTATCGTATGCTTTGACGACGAGCAGGTGCAGCTTCCTTTCGAGATGGATCTTATCCGTGATCCCGTGTGGTCACCATGTGGTGAATTCATTGCTTTTGCCGGTATGAATCAGGGAGAACTCAACATCTATGTCTGGAACCTTCTTGAGCACACCTTGAGTCAGATATCTCATGATTACGTTGGTGAGCGGGATCTATCCTGGAACGGAGATGAAATTCTCTGTGCTGTTGAAGTTGATCAGGAAACAACTATGATCCGCTGCCATAGTCTTGATGGGTCTCAAAGAACAGTATTTATCGATCCTTCCAAGATCAGATATCCGATTTCTGTTCCGGATGGTGTACTGTTCATGTCGGACATGAATGGTTATCCCGACCTCTACCTTCTTCATGAATCCTCAGGTGAGGTCGACCGTCTTACAGCGCTTTACAAGACAATAGATTCACCAAGCTGGGCGGGTTCCCCCGAGATCCTGACATTTGTGTCAAGCGACTGGAACGGGAATGGTGTATTTCTGGCATACAATATTCTCGAAAGAAGGATAATCTTCAGTGAACCCGGATCAATTGAGGTATCATATGGTATAACAGAGAGTTCGAATACTTCAGAAGATGTATTGGAACTCATTGAGGAATCCGGAAATTCCGGGATCGTCCTCACTCCGGATTCATCGGAAAAAGAAGAAACTCGAAATGAAGTAATAAACAGGGATGTTGAAAACCGAATGGAGATACCGGCTGTATCAGGCGAACCCTCTGAGGATGAATTCGAATGCAGTATTACCCCTTACTCTCCAAGAATATCAGTGGATTACGCCAGTGCTGTTGCGGCGTATGACTCATACCTCGGACTCGCTGGATACACTCAGGTAATATTAAGCGACATACTTGCCCATCACCGGATTATCATCAACATGAACCTGAATGGAGGCAGCCTCAGTGAAATAGATGTTGCCGCCTATTACAGTTATCTTCCACACAGGATGGATCTGGGTTTTGGTCTCTTCCGCGAATCCAATCGCTATCTTTTCCGTTTTTCTGATGAACACGAAGAAGGAGTCCGGGATGTTGACTTCGGTGGATTCGGAGTTGTGAATTATCCATTCAGTCCTTCTTTCAGAATAGACGGTTCGTTAAGCTATCGCAGGCTGAGCAGAACCGGTATCTGGAATTCATCAGCAGATATTGATGAGGATATTGTATCTCTCAACACCGGGGTGGTAGTTGACAACTCATTATGGGGCAGTGTCGGTCCTCGAGTCGGACAAAGGCTTTCTGTTTGCGGGGAGTATGCTCCTGGAATATCAGGTTCGGCAAGCTACTGCACAATCTTTTTTGATTTCAGGAATTACACCTGGGTATCAGGAAAAGTGACTCTCGTAACAAGATTTGCAGGTGGTACGAGCTGGGGGTCCAACGCGCAAACATTCTTCATCGGTGGAGCTATGCCCCACAGATTGCTCTGGGGTGAGGTGGATACGATAAATGAGTTACTGGGGTTCTACACTAATTATGGAGATATGCTCAGGGGATACGATTACGCTTCGATACGGGGACGCCGGTATGGACTGTTTTCTACAGAATTGAGAGTGCCTTTCATAAATACTCTTGCTCTGGATGCACCCCTTCCGATAACCTTCAGAAACGGAAGAGGAGTTCTTTTCATCGATCTTGGCTGTGCACTCAATGACATCAGCAGCTTCCATGGTGCTTCCACCGATGGAGGCTATCATCTTGAGGATCTTAAAATGGGAATAGGGATTGGTTACAGGATTAACCTCGGCTATTTTGTTCTAAAGCACGACATTGCCTGGAGAACAGATCTCCATGGTATTTCTCGAAAGCCGGAAAACCATATTACTCTTGGAGCGGAGTTTTAGAAATATGGAAAATGTTTACTGTCAGAATACAGACAAATTAAATCAAAGGTACATGATTTTTGAGCTTAGATCCGGAGGTGAATTGGCTTGAAAGCGTTTCTGCTTTTATTTTTTCTTACGGCCCTGGCCTGGGGATGGATCTGTCCCGCCTGCGGAACAGAGAATTCAGGCGCATTTTGTACTCACTGCGACATTCCTGAACCACCGGAGGGTATGGAATTCGTAGGAGCTTCTATTGTTGTTATAGATGGAGAGGATGTTGAAGTAGGTCCATTCTTCATCGATTCGGAACCTGTCATCTGCAGAGATGTTTTATCATGGATTTCAAATGAGATTCATCACCTGCAGGAAATACCCATATATATTTCGGGTCAGGAGGAACTCCTGATGCCGGGGGAAGCAATAGGTGAAGAGTACAATAATATCGTTTTTGTCAGGTACTCTCCCTGGGTTATCTACAAAGATGTACAGGGATCTGTGACCGGCATCACAGTTCAGACCGGCTGTTTTGATATTCCGGCCGCCTCATTTACTTGGCAGGCTGCAAGCCTCTATCTTCATGACAGAGGCAGCCGTCTTCCAAGCAGAGCTGAACTGACTGCCGCAACTGAATACGGGATTATTGAAATTGAAGATACGTGGGAAGTGCTTAGTATATACTCTGATTTTATCACCATGACCCTGTCCGGAATTCTTGGCATACTTCCTGCAAATCTTGCTATGTTCTCAGATAATCAGTCCCCTGCTGATCGTGTGATGTGGGAATGGACTAGAGATGCATGGGGTCAACCTCCAGGTTCGCTATCCGAATTGGAATCTCAATATGCACTGATCTTCAAGCCGGTTATTCCCCCCGTTGCTGGAACCGCACTCAGGGGAAGCGGGTATTACAATGTGATATTCCGTGGAGTAGTGCCAATACTGTGAATTGGAAAGAATGAAACTTAACCGAAGGGAAAAAGCATGAAGCTTTTATTAAATAGTCTTGTACTGGTTGTAATTGTTCTTTTAGCTGGTTGTGGCGGCCGTGAGGTAACCAGAACAGATCCTGATCTGGTAACAGACCTTAGTGGTTATTGGAACGAAACCGATGCTCATATGGTTGCCGATTCGATTGTTGACCAGTGTCTTGATGGTCGCTGGCTCACTGAATTTGGAACAGGAGATCGTTCCAGAGGAGAACGGGTTCCTCAGCCGGTCGTAGTTGTAGGATCGATTTTCAATGAGAGTTCCGAGCACATTAACACAGATCTGTTCATGAACGAAATTGAAAGAGCTTTGCTTGAATCCGGAGAAGTTAAAATCGCCGCTGGTGGAGCGAGCAGGGGTGAGGTCAGAGCCGAAAGATCAGATCAGCGCATTTTCTCCTCCCCTGAAACTGCAGCAGAGTATGGGCGTGAAATTGGCGCAGACTATGTAATGACCGGGAATATCGGTTCAATAGTTGATGAAGAAGATCATACCAGGAGTATTTACTACCAGATCAGCATTGAACTGATTGATGTTGAAACCGCATTGAAGGCCTGGATGGGCAGCCTTGAGATAAAGAAAATGATTGAGTTATAGCAGTTCTCTGCTATAACTCTGAAGCTGTTCTAAATTATGAAGATATTGATCATTTCAGGCATCATCTTGATGTTTTCCGGATTGTTGGTTATTTCAGGATGCGCTACTGATTACACCCGGGAAATGAAACCGGTAACAACAGATCTTCGAAATGAAAGACCGGATCTCGCCCTTCAAGAATTCAGAGAGACATTTCAGGATTCTACCGGCAAGAACAGACTGCTTTATCTGATGGAGCTTGGCAATCTTCAAAGACTCTCAAGTGAGTACACTGAAGCAGAGACTGTGCTTCTTCAGGCTGACCGTCTCAGTGATCAGCAGAGGGCTATTGAGCTGGGGCAGGAAGTGAGTGCGTTTCTCACCAGTGATCTTGCTCTGGAATACCGAGGAGCAGATTACGAGAAAGTATTCATAAATTATTGTCTGGCCGCATCCTATGCCGCCGAGAATAACATGGAAGATGCTCTTGTAGAATGCCGCGCCGTTAATAACAAACTTCGTGCTTTCAATCTTGATTACGAAAGGAACAACAGGAACAGATACAGTGATGATGCGTTTATCCGCTATTTGATGGGAATCCTCTTCGAAAAATCAGGCGACCTCAATAACGCGTTAATAGCATACAGAAACAGTGCGGCTGTTTATGACTCATCATACGCTGCGGAATACGGTATTCCTGCCCCACGGAGAGTCAAATCAGATATTCTAAGATTGTCAAGCGAGCTGGGGATGGAATCAGTATTTCAGAATTATCGGAATCAATGGCCTGAAATCGATGGCTGGCAGGATCAGGGTCCTGATGCATCTCACGGAGAGATTGTCGTAATTCTTGAATCCGGTCTGATTCCTCCCAGGGTAGAGAGGTCATATACCTTTGTCTTTGATGACAGGGTATACAGACTGGCTCTTCCCGGGATAGCAGCTTTCAAGCAGAGAACTCTTTCAGTTGTTCTGTCTTCCGGAAGCCACCAGTCAAACGGATTTCTTGCTGAGGATCTTGCCGCAATCGCGCGCAAGAATCTTGAAGACCAGGCTGGCCGGGACATTGTCCGATCCATTGCACGGATGGCTGTAAAGGCAGGAGTTGCTGAAGCAGGCGAACAGATAGTAGAAGAACTCACCTCTGAAAACAGTACAGTATCAAACATTGCAGGACTTCTTCTAAGTATTGCAGGTGCTGCTACTGAACGAGCTGATCTCAGAGCATGGCTGACCTTGCCGGAGCAGATTTATGTAGCTCGACTTACCCTTCCTGAAGGTGTTCATCCTTTATCGGTTAGAGTGAACGGCAGAATCATTTTTACAGATAATGCCGTATCAATTGTTTCCGGTTCTATCAACCTGTACTTCCTCAGAGAGAGCAGGACCCTGTGACCAGGACTGAACTTGCATCAATGATCGATCACACACTCCTCAGACCGGATGCAGGTCCATTCGATATTGAGACAATCTGTGGTGAATCTATTGAATATGGATTTGCATCGGTGTGCATTAATCCCATCTGGGTATCCCTTGCGAATGTAATTCTGAAGGAGGCCGGACCATTCGTGTGTTCTGTAGTAGGTTTTCCCCTCGGTGCAACTAATTGCATGGTTGAGGAAACTGCCGGAGCAGTTGAGAATGGCGCTTCCGAAATTGATATGGTCATGCCTGTCGGATATCTGAAGAATGGAGATACTCTGAAAGTTGCTGAGTTTATCCGGGGTGTAGTGAATGCTGCTTCCGGAAGACCGGTTAAAGTGATTATTGAAACCTGTCTGCTTACAGACAATGAAAAAATACTTGCATGCAATATTGCTATGGATAATGGAGCAGCATGGGTAAAGACTTCTACTGGTTTTGGCAGTGCAGGGGCAAAAGCAGAGGATGTAGCGCTGATGCATAAAGCTGTTAAAGGCAGGCTTGGTGTAAAAGCATCAGGTGGAATCAGAACACTTGAGAATGCCCTGTCAATGATAAATGCCGGTGCTGGAAGACTTGGATGCAGCAGGAGTATTGATATTGTTGAAGCTCTTGATTTCTGATCTCTTGAATGAGAACCATATATCAGTGCAGGCAACTGGAGGGGTCAGCCAGTTGCCTGCTTATTTCCTGGACACAGGATTATTCTCAATTGCCGATCAGGGAGGGGATCAGACCGGCCATGTGATGAGAACGAAAAGCGGAATGATCAGTCCTCCGAGAACGACCATTAACCAACTTTTGAGTCCAGGCTTAATCATTATATTTCTCCTTATTTTGTCAACTAGTACTTTACATGTAAGCAAGAAATTTTCCAATTAGAGAGAATATGATAATCAAAGACGATCTGAATCTCCGACAGCTTGAAGCAGTCAATTACATGGACGGACCTCTGCTGGTCCTTGCAGGTGCAGGAAGCGGTAAGACAAGGGTGCTTACCGAAAAGATCGCAAGAATCATAGAGACTGATTATTCGGCACCTTGGGAAATCCTGGCGATGACTTTCACCAATAAGGCAGCAGGTGAAATGAGGAAAAGGATAGAAACACTTCTTCCGGGAAAAGGTTTCAGAGTCCGTATGGGTACATTTCATTCGATCTGTGCCTGGATTCTTCGCAGAGAAGCGCATCATCTAGGCTATAATGAGAACTATTCTATCTATGATGCTGATGATCAGAGAACCCTTATTAGAATATTGCTGAAAAATTTGGAAACAAAAACAAAGATAACACCAGGAATGGCAAAGGGGTACATATCCAGATGCAAAAACAGCGGGATAACTCCGGAAGATGCTGTTCTGCAGGTTGTGAACCAGAGAGATGCCGACCTCACAGAAGTATATTTGAAGTATCAGGAACGGCTGAAAACATCAGGAGCATTCGATTTTGACGATTTATTGACAGGTGTTCTTAAGATATTTCGTCAAAATGTTGACACCAGAGACCGTTATTCCTCAATGTTCTCCTACATTCTCGTGGATGAATATCAGGATACGAATAAAGTACAGCATGAGCTTCTTATCGAACTGACCCACGGTAATACAACAGGTGTATGCGTTGTAGGAGACGATGATCAGTCCATATACGCATGGAGAGGAGCCTGCGTTGAGAATATTCTTCAGTTTTCCAATGATTTTCCCGACACAAAAATAATCAGACTGGAAGAAAACTACAGGTCAACGGGAAATATTCTCCGTGGAGCATCAGCTCTTGTCAGGCACAACCTGAAAAGGCATGACAAGACATTATGGACCAGGAAGGATGCAGGATGTCCGATCAGGATCAAATCTCTCTATAATGAAGCTGAAGAAGCCGAATGGATTCTTCAGGAAATAGAGGAGATACTGGAGGACGGTTCATGCCCAGAAGAATCCTTAGCTGTACTTTACAGGACTAATGCTCAATCAAGACAATTTGAAACCGCGTGCAGGAAACACAAGATAAATTATGAGGTAGTAGGCTCGCAGAGGTTCTATGAGCGGATGGAAATAAAAGACATAATAGCATATCTCAGAATTCTTCTCAATCGAAATGACCGTCTCAGCCTGCAGAGGATTATCAACCGGCCATCAAGGGGGCTGGGAAAAAAGGGAGTTTCATCCTTCTTTACTTACATCGATTCCACCGGCATGGATCCGATAGAAGCTATGCTTGTCTCAGATAAGATAAGCGGAATAACTTCCAGGGCTCAGACCGGTCTGAAGAGACTGGGCGAGTGGTTCACACTTGCGACCGAAGATATCAGTGCCGGAGTCTCTGCGTCCAGAACAGTAGAAAGCCTGCTTGAGAACGTCGGCATCGCGAAACAGTATGATTCCGGCGATATTATTGATTTGTCCCGGCTGGAGAATATTGCCGAATTCAGAAAAAGCGTTACCGAGTACGATAATGCAGCGTCAGCAGGAGGCCTGCCGGGATTCATGACCGAGATAAGCCTGGCTACGACAGTTGACGAATACGAAGGAGAAGAGAGCGGGAAAATCGCTCTGATGACGCTTCATTGCGCAAAGGGTCTGGAATTCAATACGGTTTTCGTAGCAGGACTCGAGGAAGGAATGCTTCCGTTCGTAAGGCCCGGCGAATATGCTCCTGGTGATATTGAGGAAGAGAGAAGACTTCTTTATGTGGGTATGACCCGGGCGAAGGAACGATTGATACTGACCTATGCTATTAATAGAATAAGAGCTGGAGTAAGGCAATCCGGACCTTCCAGATTCATTTATGAGATCAGCAGTGGAGAAGACAGATTTCAGTCTTCCGCCGAGACTGCAACCGATAAAACTATTGAAACCTTTTCCGGTATTGATGAGGGAACCATGTACTACAGCAGAGGTAATCTTATCAGGCACCCAAGATATGGCAAGGGACTTGTAAGAAAGGCTGTGAGGAAGGGTTCCGAGTGGCAGATCACAGTTGATTTCGGATTTGACGAACCCAAAACTCTGGTTACAGGATATGTACCGGTTCCAATATTGAAAAAAAAGGGATCAATGACAGACCTGGATTAAGGGGTCAAACCTTGTATTTTAACATTTGTTCGTGATAATAGGAATATTTAATATATAAATGTAATATTTACTGAAGAAATGAAACTAATGCCTGAAGCATACGATTTCGAAAAACAATGGTTGCGCAAATTGAATAGTGCGATTGATTCCAGTGCAGGAGATGCTATTCTTCAAATGCCTGTCGAGGTGGAAGTTATCGAGAACCTTTTTGGCGGAGGTGATGTTTGCAAAATAGTCATATACCTTCCTGTTCAGTAATATCTATAGATTGCAACATTTATAGTTTGATTGGAATCAGTTAATGATGGAAAATGTTAAAATACAAGGTTTGACCCCAATTGCTAATCGTGTGAGGCTTGATGTTCTGGAGATGATACGGGCAGCGGGCAGCGGGCATCCCGGGGGATCTTTTTCCACGGTTGAGATTCTTGTCGAACTCTACTGGAAAATCATGAGAATACGTCCGGAAGAACCGAACTGGGAAGACAGGGACAGATTTATTCTATCCAAGGGTCATGCCTGCCCGGCTCTCTATTCCGTACTTGCCAGAAGAGGATACTTTGATCCTGCCGAACTGTTGACACTCAGGAAATTCAATTCAAGGCTCCAGGGACATCCGGATATGAGTAAACTGCCGGGATTGGACGCTTCCACAGGAAGTCTCGGTCAAGGTCTGTCGATTGCGTGTGGGATTTCTCACGGGATCCGACTTGATAAAAGGAAAAGCCGCGTTTACTGTCTTCTCGGTGATGGCGAGCTTCAGGAGGGAAATATCTGGGAAGCGGCGATGACCGCGTCTCACTACGATCTAAAACATCTTACCGCAATTGTGGACAGGAATCTTGTACAGCTTGATGGACACGTATCTGATGTCATGGAGATCGAACCTCTTGTAGACAAATGGCTTGCATTCGGATGGGATGTGATCGTCGCTGACGGTCACAGTTTTATTTCCCTCGAAAAGGCATTTGAACATTGCGGTGAAACCGAATTTCCATCGGTTATCATCGCGAATACCGTTAAAGGTAAAGGCGTATCCTTTATGGAAAACACCTGTCTCTGGCACGGAAGGTGTCCCGATGAAAAGGAATACGAAGCCGCTGTTGAGGAAATTCATGGAGGACTCTCATGAAAAACCTCAGACCCACAAGAGAAGGTTACGTTGAAGGAATCCTTCAGGCAGGCAGAGAGAACGATCGCGTAGTGGTAATTGAAGGAGATGTCTCGAGGTCGATCGGAAGCGCATCGTTCGGCGAGGAATTTCCTGAAAGGTTTTTCAATCTTGGAGTCAGTGAGCAGGACATGCTTGGAGAAGCGGCAGGACTCGCGCTGGCTGGATTCATTCCATTCGTTGGCACATACGGCGTTTTCGTTGCCGGAAGAGCATGGGATCAGATAAGAACGAGCATCTGCTACATGAATCTGAACGTAAAGATCGCCGGCGCTCATGGAGGAGTAAGTGTGGGTCCTGACGGAGCCACTCATCAGGCTCTTGAGGATGTTGCCCTGATGCGTGTGCTTCCCAATATGCATGTGCTTGTACCGGCTGATGCGAATCAGACCAGAGCCGCGGTACTGACTTCCGTGAACACGGCCGGTCCGGTTTACATCCGCTTCGGGAGGAATCCTGTTCCACAGATATATCCTGTTGACGCATCAGTTAAAATAGGTAGGGGGCATCTTCTGGAGGATGGAAGTGACATAACCCTGGTCGCATGCGGAGCCATGGTCAGCATGGCGCTCACCGCTCGAGAGATACTGTCGAAACGTGGAATCTCAGCTGGAGTTATCGATATGGTATCCGTCAAACCGCTCGACAGGAAGCTTCTAATTGAGCAGGCGAAAAAAACCGGAGCAGTTGTTGTCACTGAAGATCACCAGGCAGTAGGAGGGTTGTTTGGAGCTGTGGCCGAAACCCTTGCGCCAGAGCATCCTGTTCCTGTGGGTGTCGTTGCGGTCAGAGACAGTTTCGGAACAAGCGGTACTCCCGCTGAAGTGAGAGAAGAGTACGAACTTACAGCTGAAATGATAGTATTTAAAGCTGTGAAATTACTGGAGGAATAGACCGGTTTCTCATTGACTTGAAATACCCTCATCTGTAGTATGCATCATATCTTGGGGTTTGTTGCTAATCATAATTCATGAGATTGAAAAAGGAGAAATTAAATGGCACGAATACTTATCTGTGATCCGGTTGCTGAAGATGCTCTTGAAGCAATCCGGAAAGGCGGACACGAGGTTGTCGAGAAAACCGGCATGACACCTGAAGAACTGATTGAAACCGCTCCGGCGTTTGATGCGCTGGTCATCAGAAGCGCGACAAAGGTAAGGAAGCCCGTACTTGAAAAGGGAGCCGCTGGAAATCTGAAGCTTGTGGTTCGCGGCGGCGTTGGTCTTGATAATGTTGATCTTGATGTAGCGGCTGATCTTGGCATTGCCGTAAGAAATACACCCTCGGCAAGCAGTGTCGCCGTTGCAGAGCTTGCAATTGCCCATATGCTTGCATGCAGCCGCTTCCTCGGACCGGCCAACTGCACGATGAAGCAGGGTGAATGGAACAAGAAAGCATACGGTAAGGGCAAGGAACTCTGGCACTCTACACTAGGTCTGATCGGCTTTGGCAGAATCTCTCAGGAAGTCGCCAGACGCGCAAAGGGATTCGAGATGGATGTAGTTTTCTTCGATCCGTACATAGACAGCGTTGACGGAATAGAAGCGAAGAAAGTTGATCTGGAAACACTCTGCAGAGAATCCGATTTTATCAGTCTTCATATTCCTCACAATAAAGAAACTCATTACCTTCTTGATACGAAGCAATTCGATATGATGAAGGATGGCGTTGTAATAGTGAACTGCGCCAGAGGCGGAACCATCAATGAAGCAACCCTTCTTGACGCAATGAATTCCGGGAAGGTTTTTGCCGCCGGAGTTGATGTCTTCGAAGAGGAACCAGCCACGGGGAATCCCCTTGTGGAATATGAAAGAACCGTGGCTACCCCTCACATCGGGGCCGGAAGCTCGGCCGCGAAGAAGCGTGTAGGAGCTGAAGTAGCCCGCGAGATAAACGAATTTTTCGAATAGAACACTGTTGAACACTAAAGTGAAAGGTGGATCCATGCGGATTAACTGGATAGGTATTCCAGCCGCTCTGATTCTCCTTATGATCCCTTCACTGTCCGCGGCCCAGGATAGTGTCGAAAATTTGACACCCACTGATGATACCGTTTCAGAAGTGGTGACAGAGGATGCTGCTGCTGAGGAAACTGAAACTCAGCCTGTAGCAGGAGAACCGCTGCTGGAAACTGATCCCGGGTTAGATATACCAGGCATGATTACTGTTCAGGACAAACCCAACAATGCTGGAAATCAACTTGTTGTTACGTTTGAACCTGCTGTGAATCCTGAAGGTATTCACTGTTACAATGTCTATAGACGTGTAATCGGCGAGGAAAGCGAAGATACCTGGAATCTTGTCAAGGTAATTCCTGCTGATGAGCCGTCGGAGTTTATAGACGGATACGATCCTGAATACCCAATAGAACCAGGAATCTTGTACGAATACAAAATCGCTTCTGTATCTTTGGAAGATGCTGAGTATTTTGGTCCGGTTTACGGTGCAACGGTAGCTGCGGAAGGTGAATGGTTCCATACCGACAAAGTCAGATTGCTGATCGCCGCTTCTCTGTTCATTCTTCTCATTTTCTACTACTTCGGCAGAGCTCAGAGAGGCGCAAAGATGTATCTCAGACCGATAGCCGGCATAGAGGCGATCGATGAAGCTATTGGAAGAGCGACGGAGATGGGCAAACCCATTCTCTATGTTCCCGGGATTTCAACAATCTCTGATGTAGCGACAATTGCCAGTCTTACAATTCTTGGACGGGTCGCGAGAAAGATTGCAGAATATCAGACTCGAATAATAGTCCCGAATTACGATCCGATTGTATACACTGTTGCAGAGGAGGTTGTAAAGCAGGCTTACCTTGAAGCTGGACGTCCGGATTCCTATGATCAGGATTCAGTTTTCTTTCTGACACAGAGTCAGTTCGCATATGTTGCAGGTGTCAATGGAATTATGATGCGAGACAGACCAGCGACCAACTTCTACCTCGGTATGTTCTATGCTGAATCTCTCATACTTGCTGAAACCGGATCACTTTCCGGAGCGATACAGATAGCGGGAACCGATGCCGTGACTCAGCTGCCTTTCTTCATCACTACATGCGATTACACTTTAATCGGTGAGGAACTGTACGCTGCCAGCGCTTATCTGGGACATGAACCCAAGCAGATAGGAGCGGTTAAGGGACAGGATGCGTGCAAGGCTATTGTCATGAGTTTGATAACGCTTGCGCTGGTTCTTGGAATTCTTGATCTTGTTGCAAATACTCACACACTGGACTGGTTGCGCAATCTGGTAACCGTGTCCATTGTTGAGTAAGCCCACCGGAAAGGAGAAAGAACAGTGAAAAGAACTGTTCCGCTTATGATCGTGATGGTGGGCGGAATACTGATGATGGTTCAGTATTTCATTCCACATCAATACTCTCAGGTAATTTTAGACAATTATGTTGAGTGGGCTCCGATTGTGGGAGCTTTCGCTTTAATACTTGGTGTCGGTAGTCTTACGCGATTGCATACGCATAAAATACGCAGGAAGGCCAAAAACTGGCAGTACAGCTGGGCTGTGCTGATACCGCTGTTCGGAATGCCTTTCTTTGCTCTAATTGTACCTCAATCACTTGGCGGCGGATCGGAAGTGCATGGAGTTCACGATTTTCTGTTCATGCATATTCAGGTACCGATTCAATCCACAATGTTCAGCCTGCTTGCTTTCTATATCGCAAGCGCCGCTTTCAGGGCTTTCAGAGCAAAGTCAGCACTGGCAACCATACTGTTACTTGCAGCTGTAATCGTCATGCTTGGCCAGGTTCCGATCGGTGATGTTCTTGGAAAATGGCTTCCGAACACCGGACTGTGGATACTCCGTTATCCCAACCTTGCTGCCAAGCGTGCGATCATGCTGGGAGTCGGGTTCGGAATGCTGGCAACCAACCTTAAAATAATATTTGGCGTCGAGCGTAACTGGCTCGGCGGAGCAGGGAAGTAGGTGAGCGCTGTGAATATCTGGGAAAAAATGTTGAACGTTGACAGGCGCTGGATCTTCCTTGGCATAGGAATAGTGTCGATCGTTCCATTCCTCATTGGATTTGGAATGCCGATAACTACAACAATAGAGGTTGAGGGTATTTTCGATTATGTGGATGAACTCGGACCGGATGACGCCATCTTCATAGGATTCGATTTTGCGCCGGGAACTCAGGCTGAGAATATGCCGATGGCCGTAGCTGTCATGAGGCACGCATTTCACAACCGCATTCCTGTGTTTATGACTGCGTATGTGCCGCTTGGTAAGGGAATGGCTGTTGCAGCTCTTGATTACGTCACAAATCCTAAGACGGATGGCTACTATGAAAGAGTTCTTTTTGAGGATTGGGCGGATTATCGCGAGGCCGGTATTACTAATAAAGAAGAACTTACAGCTGCCTGGGAAAGTGACGGAAACGTGCTTTCGGAAGGTGCTGCAGGCTGGGTCTTCGAGGGAAGGGATTACGTTTTGCTGGGATACCTTCCTCTTTTTCACCTTGTAATACTCGGAATGACGGGTTCCATCGAAACACAGTTCCCTGTGGATTATCATAATAATCCAATTGGGGGAATGCCCATATTAATGGAACATAAAAGCCTTCGCGAGGTGGATCTTGCCCTTACTACTTCCGGATCAGCTGCCTGCACGGCCTGGATAACTTATGCCAGGGAGAAAATAGGACTTCCCATCGCATTTGGTGTAACAGGTGTTATGGCAACTGATTACTTCCCATACATACAGTCCGGTCAGATCGTCGGGCAGATGGGCGGACTTAGAGGAGCCGCGGAATACGAAGTGCTGCTCAAGGAGAACGGCATAACCAGGACAACTGGTAAAGCCTTCAGAGGTATGGATGTGCAGTCAGCTGCGCATATATTCATAATCCTTCTGATCATAATGGGTAACATCGCGTTTTTCGCAGGCGGTTTCCATAAAAAGACCAGGCTGAAGGGAAGGAGGTAGAAGATGTACGATACAATAGGAATCTGGGTTGGCGCTTTCTTCACGCTTGCCATTTACTCATTCCTTTACAAGGAGAACCCTGTCTATCGCCTTGCTGAACACCTGGTTGTTGGTATTTCTCTGGGATATACGATGGTTCTGATCTACAATTCAGTCATACTTCCTAAACTTCTTGAACCTATATTCGCCGGCAATCACTTGATACTCATTATTCCAGGTTTGCTAGGTTTGCTGTACATTACCAGGTTCATACCCAGTATTGCATGGCTTTCAAGATATCCCATCGCCTTTATCATGGGTACTGCGATGGGTGTAGCCTTCCCACTCACAATGAAGGCATATGTGCTTCGCCAGCTTGAAGCTGCTATGGTTCCTCTCTACTCTTCTGGAATGCCATGGTACGAGGTCTTCGGGAATATCGTGATGATATTCGGAACCCTTGCGGCTCTCATCTACTTCTTCTTTTCCAAGCCGCACAAGGGGCTTTTCTTCGGCACGGGTTCGAAAATTGGTATCTGGGTTATCATGCTCGGTTTCGGAGCCACTTTCGGTTTCACCGTCATGGGCCGTATCAGCCTTCTGATCGGCAGAATTCAGTATCTGCTTGGAGACTGGCTGCATTTAATTGAATAACAGTATATGGGGACATGCAGGCTCTGCTGCGTGTCCCCAAAAAGCATGACAAGCTATGCTGCATGTCCCCCATGCTCTCAAATATTCTCTCGACAACCTCTATCTTCGTCTTAACAGAAAAGAATATGTCCACCCGGATCCTCTGGTGTATCTCTATCAATATGAAGATCTTTGTGACAGAGAAATCGCCGGACTTGTTGCATCGGGACTGGCATACGGAAGAGTTTCACAGATAATAAACGCTGCCGGTTCTGTGCTTGGTGAACTTGGATCTTCACCATCCCTGTTCCTTCGTGAGACATCTCTTGAAATACTTCAGAATCTTTACAGTGATTTCAAATACCGCTTCACGAAGGGTTCGGAAGTTGCATGTATTCTGAAGGCAGCTTCCGAGCTGCAGATTGAATATGGAAGCCTGGGTAATCTGCTGACTAAAAACGTTTCATCAAAGGGATACGTCGAGGCTCTGGAACTGATGGTCGCTGCGATTATGAGAAAAGCCGGTTTGAGTACTTCGAGCATGTTATCCCTGCCTTCAAAAGGAAGCGCCTGTAAAAGACTGAATCTCTGGATGAGGTGGATGGTGCGCAACGATGATGTAGATCCTGGAGGATGGAGCGGGATTGAGACCGCTGTGCTGTACGTGCCGCTTGACACGCACATGTTCAGAGCAGCGAAGCTCCTCGGATTCACTTTAAGACGGACGGCTGACTGGAGGACGGTGGAGGAAATCACGGAAGGTTTCAGAATCCTGTGTCCTGATGATCCTGTGAAATACGATTTTTCTCTGACACGTTTAGGGATAAGGGATGATCTTGATATGAATGATCTTCAGAAAGAATTGGAATTCTGAGGTTTTCCCGGAGCTTAAAAGCTTGACCTTTTGAATCCGTTTTCGTAAATTGGCTCTTCCGGTGCCGGGGTAGCTCAGTTGGTAGAGCAACGGACTGAAAATCCGTGTGTCGACAGTTCAATTCTGTCCCCCGGCACCAGTTCTTCATTCCAGAACGCATCCCCATTCAGGGGTTAACTTCTCATTCGGTACGGCTGCGCTTAGATTTACACCATAATTATTTTTAATCAATATGGTCTCATCAAAGAAATAATACAATGATAATTGTTCAGGTAATCAACAGTCTCGAAACAGGAGGAGCTGAAAGGCTTGCTTTGAGCCTGCATAAGGGATACCATACTCGTGGAGAAAAAAGTATTCTCATCTCCATTGCCGGAAGTGAGTACGGGTGGACAGAGACAGGTATATTTTCCCTTGGGCTTTCTTCTCCCTACGATCCCCGGGCATTTTCACGATTGGCCGGAATGCCGGAGGAAACGTTTCTGGAGAATGCTGACATCATTCATTCGCACCTGTTTCCCTCACAGCTGATAGTCAGTCTTGTCCGGGAGGGAAAACCTTTGAACGGGCGATTGATAACAACTGAGCACAGCACTTCAAACCGAAGACGCGGAACTGTTTCAGGAAGACTCACCGACAGGTTGTTCTATTCCCTATATGATCGAATCGTATGTGTCAGTGATGGAGCCGCAGCAGAGCTGGAGTACTGGATTCCGGACGTATCTGATCGCCTTGAAGTAATATCAAACGGAATAGATCTTTCGGATTTCAAGGCAGCAGGAATATTTGAGGATAAGGATCCGCTGGTGATATTATCCGTTGGAAGGCTTTCAGCCGCAAAGAATTACCATGCTGCAATAGAAGCATTCTCAATACTCCAGGGTAGCTGTAGAACCGGACTGAAGTACGTGATCGCTGGAAGCGGGAATCTTGAAAGCGAACTCAAAGAACTTGCGGCTGAGCTTGGTGTTTCTTCGAATATGGAATTCCCCGGGGACGTGAAGGATATACCTGCTCTTATGCAGGGAGCTGATATTCTCTTCATGCCTTCCGCAAGGGAGGGGTTCGGTATTGCTGCTGTTGAAGCGATGGCTTCGGGGCTTCCCGTTGTGGCTTCTAATGTTCCTGGGATCGGTGATGTGGTTGGAAGGGATGGAAGCTGCGGAACCCTGGTGAATCCCCATTCACCCGGAGAGATGGCTGAGGCCCTGTTGAACCTTATCGATAATCAGGACAGCGCGAGACATATGGGTCTGTGCGGTTTGAAAAGAGCCTCTCTTTTCAATATAGAATCTACAGTTGATGAGTACCTGAGGCTTTACCGCGAGGTTCTTGATGAAAGGAATCGATAAAGAAGAAGATGCGGTTAATGAAAAAGGATGATTACTTATCCCTGGTAGAGCTCTGGAGCGGTTTCCCAGGTACAACCATGACCGGAGCCGATAGCAGAGAAGGATTTGAGAGTTTTCTTGAGATGAACGGTGAATACTGTTTCAGCGTGCTTTTGAATAACAGAATTGTCGGTTCTGTTATGGCAGGTCACGATACAAGACGGGGGTATATATACCATCTTGCAGTCGACGAATCCCTCCAGGGGAAAGGAACAGGCGCTGCACTTATGAGCGCAGCGGAGAACGCTCTCAGGAACGCTGGTATCGAAAAGGCTCAC
Organism: Candidatus Aegiribacteria sp.; assembly: GCA_030620995.1. GTDB lineage: Bacteria > Fermentibacterota > Fermentibacteria > Fermentibacterales > JCC-6 > Aegiribacteria. Next base: position 66,203 of record JAUXIK010000001.1, on the reverse strand, counting down.
CTCTTCATCTATTCTGACAATACGGCTATAAGGTTTTACGAGAAGACAGGATGGCACACAAGACATGATATTGAAGTAATGAGCAAGGTACTCATTGGTGAGAAATATCTGGGAACAAGAACAGAGGATTGAAAACCTTTCTTTTTTTTATTCTGACATGCATACTACATAAAATGGAATGTTGTACTGTGACCAGCGAAAAGGACGTCTGCGCATGATAAATTCAATCGTACTCACCGCCCTGATGCTTCTTCAGCCAGCAATAGAAATCACTGATGTGCAGGACAGACCAAACGATGCTGGAGATCGCCTTCATTTGTACCTGTCCATTCCAGGTGAAGATACAGGTGATCTGGTAGCATGTGTTGTCTTCAGAAAACAGGTTGACGAACCGGATGATTACTGGAACCTTGTCCTTTCAGAAGCTCTTCCTCTTGAAGAGGAATTTCTGGTCGATGGATACGACCCTGATTTTATCATTGAACCTGGCGTCCGATATATGTTCAGGCCTGCTGCAATCACTATAGCAGGAGATACACTGGTCGGTGAGGTCTTTATCTCACCCATAACCTCAAAAGGGGAATTCATCAATACCGATGAAACATCGGTTCTGATAGCGGGATCACTCTTCATCATTCTTATTTTCTACTATTTTGGAAAAGCTCAGCGCGGACAGAAAATGTATCTCAGACCAATTGCAGGGATCGAAGCTATTGATGAGGCGATTGGAAGAGCAACCGAGATGGGTAAACCTATATTGTATGTTCCAGGTCTTTCCTCAATAGCAGATGTTGCCACCATCGCCAGTCTTACCATTCTCGGGAGAGTTGCGAAGAAGGTTGCTGAATATCAGACTCCGCTACTGGTTCCAAATCGTAACCCCATTGTCTATACTGTAGCTGAAGAATGCGTCAAGCAGGCGTATCTTGAAGCAGGGCGTCCTGACTCGTACGATCCGGATTCAGTATTCTTCCTGACACAGAGCCAGTTCGCCTTTGTAGCTGGGGTTAACGGTATTATGATGAGGGAAAGACCTGCTACGAATTTCTATCTTGGCATGTTTTACGCTGAATCTCTCATACTTGCTGAAACGGGATCGCTTTCCGGAGCGATACAGATCGCTGGAACCGATGCCATAACTCAGCTTCCATTCTTCATTACCACATGTGACTATACATTGATCGGTGAGGAACTCTACGCCGCAAGCGCTTATCTTGGGCATGAACCCAAGCAGATAGGAGCTGTCAAAGGGCAGGATGCCTGTAAAATGCTGATAATAATCCTGCTTCTACTTGGTCTTGTACTTAGTACGATCTCCGTTATCACTGGTAATGAGAGTTTCATGTTCCTCAAAAACATGTTACTTTCCGGTTAAGCAGGCTGACTTGCCGGATCTGCTTGTCCCGCTGTTCAATCTCCCTGAAATCGAGAATGTAAAGGGCATCTGGATCGGAAGACCGCTTGCTCACCAGTCGCCTCGGATACTTTCATTCATAAGAGAGAATTTCAGTGAAGGATGGGAAGCAGAGGTAAGAGTCGGATTTTCTTCGATCCCGCCGACAATACTCGTTGCTGTCGAACAGGAATCCGGAAAGCCGTCAGGCTTCTGCTGCTGGGACTGTACCGCGAAAGGCTTTCTTGGTCCGATTGGTACTCTGGAGAGCGTTCGGGGCAGAGGTATAGGGAGAGTACTCGTTCTTTCATGCCTGAGAAGCATGAGAGAAGCGGGCTATGGATATGCGATCATCGGCGATGCCGGTCCCGTGGATTTCTTCAAGAGTATATGCGATGCGAGAGTAATAGAGGGAAGCACCCCGGGAATTTACGGAAATCCCCTTAGCTGAAACAAATTCTTCAACACAAGTTGAAGAAGTGTGGTACGTCCCCTACTGGAAGTCGTTCCTTACCAGGTCCAGATGAGTTCGAGTGAGGATGTCAGGTTGGAGCCGTTTTCTCCGGAAACATGATCCTGATTTCTGATCCATGTATTTTTAACAATGCCATGAGCTTCCAGGAAATCCGCCGGATACCAGCTCAGGTGTAATTCAGCTCCTGTCGAGTGTTCCACAATACCGGACGGAAATCTCCCGCCTGTCTGTACCGAGTCCGGCCAGCCTTCCTGAACGGTGCCTTCTCCATGTCTGGTATGATCCAGAGTCACCCTGGTCAGGAGAGGCCAGAGAGCTGGAGTTCCGATTGAAAGCGTGATCCTGTCAGCGTCAGGGCCGAGTCCCGATCCGATGATAGAACCATCATGCAGATAGTAATTTCGCGGCTCCCGCTGACTGTAGACGTACCTGTCGATTCTGGTGTATTCAGCCACGGTACCCAGCTTCATTGACGGCAGGAAGGTTGAAATGCCGGCTGTCCAGGCCAGCTTGTTCGGTCTGTTGTGCGTGTTCTCGTACTGAATATCATCAATAAGCAGTTCTCCGTAGGTTTCAACTCCGTTCAAGGGTATCCATGTTGCGTCAAAAGCGAGGAACGCGTTGTCGTCCACACGCTCATTCCACTGAACAGGATACCAGGGAATAACCGGGTTCATGTATGCGAAATCCAGTCCGCTAGCTTTGAAGATTATTGACTCGCTGAGACCGATTCTGAGATTTGGAAGGGGCTTTATATCAAGACGGTGAGCGGTCAGGTAGGTACAGGAATCACTGTTCAGAGTTGAAGTGAAACCGGTGAATTCCAGAATATTCCAGAGGCTGAAACCAACCCTCAGCATATCGAGAGGAGGGCTGTTGTCTGAAATGAGTAGTTGAGTGAATCTGCCGGACCCCCATTTCTGCGGAATCCTTCCAAAACTGATTGAGATCGTCTCGTGATTCCATCTTATGTATCCCCAGTCGACGTACAGGTGCCTTCCCGGTTCTGCGCCTCTGTGAAATGGAGTGAAATAGTCCGGGGGATTTTCGTCAGAACCAGCCCAGATCGACAGTCTTTCATCCATGAAAAGACCTGGAAGGATGTCGGCAAAAATTCTTCCCGTCATACCGCATCTAGTTTCGAAAGCGTCTTCCGAATAGAGAATCTCACCGGCGACTGTTCCCTGTACAGCCAGCTTGAAGCTGTTCTCACCAGGGAGATTACCAGGGGGAAGACTTCTGCTTAAAATATATCTTCCGATTGCCTCAAGTCCGTCAGTGGATATGGTCTCTGTAAACAGTTCTTCCGCATCAGTCGCCGGGAAACTACCCGGCAGCATCTCGCTCGTTACGGTTTCGAACATGTATATCCACCAGTTGAGCGGATCCTCAAGTGGAAGCCCTGTCTGCTTTACTGAACCTGTCATGAGAATCAGCGAAATCACTGCTACGGACATATATTTTCCTTTCTCTCAAGCAGAACCACTGTTTCAATGTGATCCGTTTGAGGAAACATATCAATCGGTTGAACCTTTTGAACAGTCCAGTCTCTCTCTGTGATAATACGAAGATCTCTTGCCAGGGAGAAAGGATTACAACTCACATAGATGATTTTCCTTGAATTGATTTTTCTGAGGAGCCGCGAGATTCTGATGCCGAGCCCGGCCCTCGGAGGATCAACTATCACTGTATCCCATGATTTTCCAGACTTTGTGGAGTCTGTAATGAACTGTCTGGCAGAGCCTGTTATGAAACTGGTCGAATCGACACCGTTCATCTCGGCCGCTTTTCGCCCTGAAATAGAAGAGTCAGGATTGATCTCCACGGAAACAACCTTTGCGCCGGACGCTGCGAGCGGGAGTGCAAAAGCGCCGGAACCACCGTAGAGGTCAAGGATATTCGTATCGTCACCGCAGAAGCTGACAACAGTTGAGATAAGCCTGTCAGCGCACCCGGGATTTACCTGAAAAAATGTTCCCGGTCTGATTGGAAAGGTGCAACCGCCTACCTGTTCTGTGATTTCACAGCCCTCAGGTTCAGTCACCCATTTACCTGATACTTCCCACGCTGTAATAACCGAACTGTCCTGTGCAAGGCTGAACGGTGCTGATCCCCCTCTGAATTCAAGCATGGCGCTGCCGGTTCTGTCAGATGCTCGCACAGAGACTCTCGCGCAATGACCAAGGTTGACCTTCTGCAGCAGTCTGAATTCCTGCCGTCCTCGATGGTTGAGCAGGGGGCATTCATTTACCGGGAATGGATTGCCTTTGAATCTGTGAAGACCCGGCCTGCCCTCGACCACATCGAATGAGACTTTATTACGGTATCCGGTTGTCTGAGGTGAAGGAACCACATCTTCTATTGTTGAAAAGCTGATTCCGGCTCTGCTGAAAGATTTTTCTATCCAGTTTCTTTTCCAGATAAGCTGTTGGCTGTATGAAAGATGCTGGAGCGAGCATCCTCCGCATTTACCGAAGTATTCACAGAAGGGAGTAATCCTGTGAGGAGATGACTCAATGACTTCGAGCAGTTCCGCCTCAATCCTGGTCTTTTTTTCTGAGGACATCCTGCATCTGACTGTTTCACCCGGGAGAGCACCGCGAACGAATACAGTCTTTCTACCCTCCGCTGATGATATTCCACCAACGTCGTTTCCAAGTGCTGTTATTACTACTGTGAGTATATTGTCCATTAGAAGACCTCAGGGTTGAAACTTTTTCTTCTACTGTACCAGTCTTTTCTCCAGCTTGTGAAATGACGCTCATCAATTGAAATGCGTATTTTCTCCATCAGAACGGAGAAGTAATGCAGATTGTGAAGAGTCGCAAGTATTGGGGCCAGCCATTCCTTCGAATTGAACAGGTGTCTGATATAGGATCTTGTATATGTTCGGCATGAATAACACCTGCATCCGGGCTGTATCGGGCGATAATCATTTCTGAATCTGGCGTTTCTGATGTTGATATGACCGCCGGGTACAAAGAAGCTTCCTCCCCGAGCGTTTCTTGTGGGAACCACGCAGTCGAACATGTCAACACCAACTGCAACAAAATCCACGAGGTCTTCCGGTTTTCCGACGCCCATGAGATATCTTGGTTTGTTTTCGGGAAGGAAATCGATACAGGATTTCACAGCTTTCATCATCAGTTTTCTTGGTTCGCCCACCGATACTCCGCCAATTGCATACCCGTCAAAATCCATTTCTGAGAGCGTCAGGGCCGCCTTCTTCCGCAGATCAGGAAAAGCACCGCCCTGGACGATGCAGAACATTGCCTGCTCTTTTTCCTGATGTATTTTTCTGGCTCTTTCAGCCCATCTCAGAGTCAGATTAAGGGATTCTTCAGTTCGATTGTAATCACTGGGTTGCTCCAGGCACTCATCCAGTATCATCATGACATCGCTTCCGAAGGTTCTCTGTAGATTGATAACCTTTTCCGGCGTAAGGATATGACTGGATCCGTCTATATGTGATTGAAATTGATAACCATCTTCGGAACGCTTTCTGAGCTGAGAAAGGCTGAACAGTTGAAAACCACCGCTGTCAGTCAGAATATTCCCCTGCCACGACATGAATGAATGCAGGCCGCCTGCTTCCTCTATTACACTGGAGCCGGGTCTGAGGTATAGATGATATGTGTTTCCCAGAATTATCTGCCAGCCATCGTCAAGCAGATCTGAATTCCTGACGGTTTTTACGCTTCCCTGCGTTCCAACAGGCATGAATACAGGGGTCTCGACCGGACCGTGGGCAAGATTAAGCAGTCCTCGTCTTGCTCTGCCTGACTTGCCAAGCAACGTAAATGATGGAGGATTTCTCAGACTTTATGTCCCTTCAGGATCATGTGTTGAAGCAGGTAGTTCTTCCTCCGGCACCTCTTCAGTATCTATGGTTTCTGTTTCCGGATCTGGCTCCTCTGAATCTTCAACCGCAGGCTGGACAAATAAAGGATCCGTCTCCTCGGATTCCAATGGGAATTCACCTGTCTCCGCTTCCTGGTCTGAAGAGTCTTGAGGTTCCGTTACACTGCTTCTGTCCGGAAGCGGAGGAAGCAGCAGGGAGTCGTCTATTTCGGGAATGATCAGGGAGTCAGAAAATGTGTCAACCAGGAGAGTGGTTGAATCCACAGATACTGTATCATCTGGAATTCTTATGGAATCCGATGCTATCAAATTCAGTTCTATCGATACCGGTTCGGCCTGCAGGCTGTCTGAATCAGCTGAAAGAGAATCTTCTTCTGTCTCCTGCGTTATCGGAGTAAGATACGTAGAAAATTCTATAGAGTCCGCTGAAGTGGAATCACCATCCACCCGCAGATCTTCAATGCTTACTGAGAGATCCTCGCCAAGCAGCAGGATGGAATGATCAGGATCAAGCCTCCTTACTTCTTCCAGTTCCAGAATAAGATCCGCCTCCATGTTGTTTCGATAATACAGGCTTGCCAGCCTTACATGGAATTCGATGCTGTCCGGATAAAGAGTTCTTAATTCCAGATAGGCAGCCAGAAGTTCTTCCTCTTCCGATGGCAGCCTGTTCATCGCCTGGTATTGATCAATTTCAGCGCTGACCGCTCTCTCAGACGGCACGAAAACAATGATTGCCGTGACCATCAGAGAGGTAATGGTATACGCAACAACTTTCATCAATGAGCGATGTCTGATGTCCCGTATCTCCTCTTTGGTTCTGGGATCCATATCGACATTCAGAGGAACTATTTTCGTGTCGGATATCAACTGAAGCAGGGTCATCTTTTTTCGTGGAACAGGTATCAAACCAATACCGGAAAGTATCAGTGGCGGCGTAAACAGCAGTCTTCGCAATGTTTGCCATTCCGATGGATTACGTCCGTTAACATTGATCTCAGCCAGACCCAGAGCTTCAAAAGGGGACTGTTCCAGGGTTCTGATTCTCGACTTTTCCAGCCATGCAAGCATCGTGACAGACAGGAGATAGCTCACAGGAAGAAGCAGATACAAGTTGCCGGAAAGGAGAGAAAAAAGGGCCTCCAGAAGTAGAGTCCAGGAAAAAATGACTGATATTTCCAGAATATACAATCCTGCCAGTTGTCTGAATTTTGGAGAAATCCTGTTAAGCCAGGCATATTTCCTGGCGGTTAGTGTCACTGTATCGACTCCTGTTCTATCAACATGACATCGCCATAGCTGTAGAATCTGAACTGGTGTTCAACAGCGTATCTATAGGCGTTCATCATGAATTCATAACCCATGAATGCCGCTACAAGGCATAACAATGAGCTCTCAGGAAGGTGAAAGTTTGTAATCAGGGCATCCACATTCCGGAAGCTGTATGGTGGAAATATAAAGATTTCGGTCTCTCCTGATAAACTCGTCTCCGAATTAATATCTATCGTTTCCAGAACTCTTGTTGTTGTCGTTCCCACAGCGATGACTCTTCTTCCTTCCTCTCTTGCATTTCTGATAGCTGAAAGGGCTTCAGCTGAAACATAATACTCCTCCGGATCGAGAGCATTATCCTCAAGGATATTTGAACGAAGAGGTTCAAATGTTCCAGGCCCGACATGAAGAGTTACATAAGTATGCTCTATTCCTTTTTCTGCGAGACGGATCAATAGTTCCCGGTCGAAATGAAGGCCGGCGGTCGGCGCGGCAACCGCGCCTTTCTTCGATGCATATACCGTCTGGTATCTTTCATCATCCCGTTCGTCCGGGGCACGCTTAATGTATGGAGGTAATGGCACCTGTGCAGTTCTGCTGAGAGTGTCATCGGTACCCTCAACGGAATTGAATTCAATAATTGCTCTTCCTTGACCCAGCCTCTGTCGTACAGTGCATGAAAGATCATTTGAAAATTCAATGATTATTCCTGATCTTGCTGCTCTACCGGGACGGATCAGGACTTTCCAGGTTCCATGGTCGAGTTCCCGAAGAAGGAATGCTTCGACCTTCCCGCCCGTGTCTGCCCTTTTCCCTGACAGTCGTGCCCTGAATACCTTTGTATTGTTCAAAACCAGAAGGTCTCCGGGAGAAAGCAGGTCAGGTAGATTGCTGAATACGTTTTCGGATAATTCTTTATTCGCGATGGTTGAAACCAGAAGTCTGCTTTCTGTTCGATCAGGAAGAGGTGTTTGTGCAATCAGGTTCCCGGGGAGAAAATATTGAAAATTTTCTTTTAGCAGATTTCTCTTATCTATCATGAGAGGGGAAGTCGAACGGTAAACCAGGTTCCGTATCCGGTTCTGCTTCGTACGCTGACAGTGCCGCCCAACTGCCGGGTAAAACTCTTTACGATTGTCAATCCGATCCCCAGGCCTCGAGTAACCTCTATGTTATTGCTGCCTGTATAGAACCTGTCAAATACATTTGGCAAATCCTCTGGAGGGATACCGCTGCCGGTATTGAATACTTCAAGAATCCAGTGAGTGCTGTTGTCCAGTTTGACGTTGATATTTACTGATCCATCCGGTACATTGTACTGAATAGCATTATGTACAAGATTTCCAATTATCTGTTCAAGACGTGATCTGTCGAAACTTGCAGTGAAGGGTTCTGAAGGAAGTTCCGCCCTGACAGAGACTTTCTGGTTTTTTCCCATTTCCGAGAAAATCGGCAGCAGTGAAGAGACAACATCAGCCGGTCGAGCCCAGATAATTTTCAGAGCTTCGTCACTCAGTTCTATCTTCATGAAAGTCAGCATTCGCTCCGCGTACTCAACAAGATCGATAAGCGCGGTATTCATAGCCTTCAAGGAACTCTTCTGATCAGATGTTAGTTTCCCCAGTTTTCCTGAGATCAGTAGATCTGTATGTCCTCTGAGTGTGGTTACAGGAGCTCTCATTCTGTGAGAAAGACTCAGGAGAAGATCTTCCAGCCCTATATGTTCACTGGGCTTTTCTTTTTGCTGCATGACATTATTCTGTTTGTCTTCCTGAGTATTTCTGAGCAACCACAATGATAAACCAACGCATAAAGTACGAAGAAGCCCTGGAAGCGGGTTTTTGAAAGCATCTCTATGACTGCTCCCTGCTGTGAGAGTTCCAATCGCTCTGCCTTCTGAGATAAGTGGAACAGTCAACTCGCTTCTGGAGGAGGGAAAAATAGATGAAAATCTTTGATCAATTGCTGTATCAGGGACATAGCAGGTTTCTGTGTGTGTGTAAGCCCAGGATGCAACTGATGGAATTTCGAGAGAAAGAATGCCTGGATCTGTTGAGGTACCAGATGACACAAGAGGTTTGAGAACCGGTTCTCTGGAGCTTACTTTGTGTATTACCATATATTCAGCTCCGATAATTGATCCAATCTCATCAAGCAGCGTTCGTACGTTTCGCTCACGACCTTTCAGAAGAGCCATGAATTCTGAAATTGAATTCAAGAGTTTCATCGTGCTTCTTTGATACTGATGAGATTGTGAATACTGTATCAGTATGGGAACAAGCTGAAGAACCAGTCTTCCGAGGGGGTCCAGGTTACGGGACGGTGCTCCTGTAATCTTGAGATAAGCTCGACTTTGTTTCTGCTGAACTGGAATTGTCAGATTGAATCCAAGAATATCTTCTGTCCAGGGATTCTTACTCTTATCAAGTTGAGCATGCTCATTTTCAGTCAGAGGGGTGTCTCCAACAGCGACTTTTCTTGATTTGGAGATGTATGCAGCTCCTCTGGCTCCTGTACCAACTCTGAGAAATTCGAGAAGAGAACGAACTGAATCCTTCTCTCTGTTGAACTCATTAAGTACATCGATAAGTTCAAGAATGATCGGCCCGGGAAAGGCCTTAGTTTCAGAGCCTCTATTCATATCAACAGGCATGAAAAAGACAATCAGACTCTCTCCGTCAGGCATGAGGAGGCTGGTCATTTCAAAGTGCATCACAAGGTTTTCTGTCACAACCAGTCCCGCTCTGAACTGAAACGGCGCAACCATAGTATTGAATCTACTGTCAAAGAGAGCAGAAACCCTTGCCTTATCTTCTTTTTTTATCCAATCATTGAATTGTGTGGATAGCAGATCCTTTCCTCCTGAACTGGAGACAATGTGGGCTGCATGGCTGTTTACCGCAACTATGGTTCCTTTTCCATTAATCCTCACCGCAGGAATAGGAATCACGGAGAAAAGAGTTTTTGCGAATTTCGAGTCATCCTGTTCAAATGTTGTCATCGCCATCGAGGGAGAAGAAAAAGATACGATCAGCAATCTATTACCAACACCAACTTTCTGAAGAGATGCGACTAAAGACCTTTTATTCATGTGGCCTGTTTTAGTCAGAACTGAGAATTCCCTGACCTGTTTTCCTGAAAGGCTTTTCGAGCTTGCGGAAATGTACGCGGTCATTGAAACCTGATCGAGAAAATCTCGAAGAGAGGTGCCTCTGTATCCGGCAAAAATCTCGCTGGCGGTTTCAGTCATGGCGAAAACATGTCCCGATTCATCGGTAAGAATTCCAGGTCTGCCACCATGAAAGATCTCCAGCCATTCCTCCAGTTCGAGCCTTGAAGTGCTTTTCAGCGATGTGATGCGGGAATCTCCTGCACTTATAGAGATTGATAGCCAGATGTGTCCGTCAAGGAGTATTGGAAGTGCTCCATCCTCCTGAAGCGAAAGAATGTTTACTATCATATTTCTATCCATGGAGAGTTTATCAATAAGTTGTGACATTAAAGGAGATATATCGTGTACTATATTTCTCAAAAAAGAAACAACAAGAGAATCATCCGGAAAGGTAAATTCGACTATTTTTTTATCTTTGGACATTACTCACCCCACTTGAATCCAATATGGTACTTGCAGGACGATAAACAAATTCTATATTAAAGACCAAGTCGGACAAGGAGGGCATTTGAAAAGACCGATTTTTAGCAATTGGAGTATCACATCCGTTACCAGAAAAACCGCGCTTGCGGAATTACTAAAACTATTCTCATTCCAGAAGACTACTGAAGAGCTTCTTCTAACAGCACTTGAAACAAGAGAACAGGCTGAACCGACAATTGTTCATAATGGTATTGCAATGCCCCACTGCAGGAGCATACTAGTAGATGATTTTATGATTGCTGTCGGGAAATCAGAAAAGGGTATCCCCTGGCCTGGAAAAAAAGTAAAGATAATCATACTCTTTATTACTCCTGTGAAACCGTCCGGACCGGAAGAGCACATGAAGTTAATCAAACATCTCGCCAAACTGCTTCGAACGGATGGAGCAGAGAAACTGCTAAAGGCCGATTCACCGATTGAAGCAGCATCGATACTACATTTTACCCTCCAGGAAAGTAAGCAGAATGAACAAAGACCTTGAAAGACTGATCAGCCTACACGATCTTGATGTTATGATATCAGACCTCCAGAATAAGGATATCCAGAAACAGGAGAAAAAACTTGGGCTGTCACCAGCAGCAGCGGTAGTGGAACTTAAAAAAATGCGGAGTGAACTTTCTTTACTGATCACCCGTAGAAACCGTGATATGTATGATCAACTTGCCAGTCATTACGGTAACGCTGTAGTTCCCGTTATTCATGAACGGTGCAGTGGATGCTTTACACAGTTGCCCACTGCTTTTGTTGCTTCTCCTGACAGAAACAAACGGGTTGAAACATGTCCTGCCTGTGGCAGGTTCATTTACTGGTGTGACTGACCCGGATAAACATCTGGACGGAGAGAAATATGAACCTTTCCAATATCAGGGAAGCACTTACATACGATGATATTCTGATTCTACCCGGTAGATCGGGTATACTCCCTTCCGAAGTAAATCTGACAACAAAACTGGCTCGGAATATCACCTTGAATATTCCCATTCTCAGTGCTGCAATGGATACTGTAACCGAAGCTGATATGGCCATTGCTCTTGCGCAGGAGGGAGGCATGGGTGTCATTCATAAAAACCTGTCACCTGAAATGCAGTCAGAACATGTAAGACGAGTGAAGAGAGCGGAAAGTGGTGTTATTATTGATCCGGTAACACTTGAAATAGACTCGGTTATTGGTGATGCCATCAAACTTTCAAGTATGCACGGAGTATCAGGTTTCCCGATTATGAACGGTGATAAACTTGCGGGAATGCTGACTAATCGCGATTACCAGTTTGAGTTAGATCCTTCCACTCCGGTAAGCCGATTGATGACGAAAATGGATAAACTGATAACCGCTCCCCCTGATACAAATCTTGAGGAAGCTCTTGATCTACTGAGAAAACACAGGCTTGAGAAATTGCCTCTGGTGGATGACGAATTACATCTTGTGGGGCTGATTACAGTTAGAGATATCCACAATACTATCGTATTTCCGAATGCCTGCAAGGATTCTTCTGGTCGTCTCAGAGTGGGTGCGGCCATAGGTGTGGGGATAAATGCAGTCAAACGAGCAGATGTTCTGGTTGAAGCAGGTGTTGACTGCCTCTTTATCGATACAGCCCATGGTCATTCAACCAGGGTAGTCGATTCGGTTTCATTGCTTCGGAAGGAATTCCCGGAAGTTTCAATTATTGCCGGTAATGTTGTTACGTCTGACGCAACGAAAGATCTCCTTGAAGCGGGAGCGGACGGGGTCAAGGTTGGCGTTGGTCCCGGATCGATATGCACAACAAGAGTTATTGCCGGTGTGGGATGTCCACAGGCATCAGCTGTTTCCGAATGTGCTTCAGCTGCTGCGGAATATAACGCACCTGTTATCGCAGATGGAGGTATCAAGTATTCCGGAGATATTGTTAAGGCCCTTTCTGTTGGAGCATCGTCTGTAATGATTGGAAGCCTTCTTGCCGGTATTTCGGAAAGCCCCGGTGAGACTACTATCTACAAGGGCAGGAAGTTCAAAATCTATCGTGGAATGGGTTCTATCGGAGCTATGAAACAGGGGAGTGCTGACAGGTATTTTCAGAGCGAAAGACCCGAGAAAAAGCTTGTTCCAGAAGGAATTGAAGGGATGGTTCCTTTCAAAGGCCCATTGGTTGACTATCTGAACCAGCTCACAGGTGGTTTAAGACAGGGTATGGGTTACATAGGATGTTCTACTGTGGCTGATCTTCCCGGAAAAGCGCTATTTGTTAAAATTACTCCAGCAGGACTGAGAGAAAGTCATGCGCATGATGTGATGATCACTAAAGAATCACCAAACTACACAGTAAATGGAAATGCTTACTGAATTCCTCTCTTCCGTTGCAGAGGGCGGGAAAATCCTTATCCATGAAGAGGATTATCTCCTGGCTCGTGTAATAATTCATGAAAAGGTTATGCTTGCAGAGGTGAGCAGAGGTTCTGCCGGCGGTCTGCCTCCAGGGGAATGTCCTGACATAGAGGGACTCATCCTTCCCGATTCAGAAATACATCCGGAAGATGATAGTAACGTTAAAATACTCCTGTTTTCCCTACCGGACAATTCTTACCTCCTTATGGAGCGGATCATGAGTAATGGAGGAGTATCAGAGCCAGAGGCTGTTTCGACAGGAATAAAAGTGCTCAATATACTCCGTTCGATTCACGACGAAGGTCACAGAGTTGGTTATCTTGGTCCGGAAAATGTTCTGATGACAGATGATGGAGAACATTTCATCCTTGGTGGCGCAAGAGGTATACCTGATACTCCCTTTTCCCCGCCTGAAGCTGTGGGAAAAAGACCGGATGACCCTCGAAGCGATGTTTTTGCACTGGGCCTGCTGATGTTCAGGATCATAGCAGGGAGCGACAATCGCGATGTGCAGATAAATGCCTGGAACATGCTTTCCCGTAAGATGCTTGCGCTTCTTGAAAACATGGTTTCCCTGGAAGTGAACGAAAGGTTTCCAAACCTCACTGTTCTCTCCAATGCGCTTCGCAATCTACAATCAGATCTGCTGACGGACACTACTGAGGAACTCCGGGAAAACCGGAAAGGGATATTTCAAAAGAAAGTATTCTGGATTCCTGCTATATTGGCAGCGGCTGTTATCGTCTATTTCCTTGTATTTGGTAAACCCGGTGACCTTGAATCACATGAGGATAACGCAACCCCTGGTGATTCCACGGATTTAATATCTGAAGCATCATTATTGAACGATGATGATGCATCGGAAATACTTGCAGAGAATATTGATTCGATAGCGGTGTACGAGCCGATACTCTGGATTACTAATGGAACCGGTCAGCCGGGACTGGCGAGTGATTTTCGAGAAGGACCCGCTTCAGAAATATCAGGGGTTTACTCCTGCACAGGAAGCCTGCGCAGAAACTCGATTCTTCTGGTAAGAAGGAATGATCCGCACTTTCCGGTGGAGCGTCAGGGAAGGAATTATGAGCTTGCATTAGAGCTGGCTTCAAGTAATCCTGTACTTTCGATAAAACCCGTTGATATTAACATTTTGCTGGGAAAAGATCTTGTTAATGATATAGCACCCCTGGGTGTAACAATATCCCCCGTAGCTCCAGCAGGTACTCTTTATGTTGATATCGTAAATCATGGTGTTGAAGGAGTATTTGGCGGGGCTGGTGCCGCAACATGGGTCAGATCTGTTCTTAAAGGAAAAAGTATTCTGATCGAGGGGGAGGAATGGTACGTTGAAGTAGTGGATTTCCGTGATGGCGACATGCTGAACGTTGAACTTGGAATAGAATCTGAGCTGGATTCAACGTTATTTCTCTACCGGAGAGAAATCCCGATCTGTGAGTCAGCCGAGGCGATTATAAGATATGTAATTCTTGAGGATTCTACTGTAGATGAGTTTTCCGGTCTTTCACTTCCCATTCCGGATATCTGGGTTCTTCTCGGATCCGACTAACTCCTTCAATATCTTCAATATTTGCTTCTTTCATATTGACTTTTTCATCAAATATGAGATATTATAATGTCAATAATTTTATGCTGCAGGAGGCCTAATGAAATTTGCGATCGATGCCAGAGTTGTAGATCCCATTCATGGAGCAGGTATAATAACAGAGATTTCAGATCAAAATATCTCGGGCGAAATGCACGAGTGCGTTGTTATTGAAATTGTTGTTGGAAAAAAAAGGGTGCTGGTTCCAACAGAGAGTCTGGATGAAGCAGAACTTCGACCTGTTGTGTCGCAAGCAGAGCTTAATGATGCTCTTGAGGAACTATCAAGAGAACCAGACGAACTCCCGAAAGACTGGCGTAGAAGAATCGAGAGATTGAAGGAAAGAGTCCATTCCGGAGAACCCAAAGAAGTTGCGAAGGCTATCAGAGACATTATTTCAAGATCAATTCTGAATAAGATGAATCCCTCAGAAAAGCGTGTGCTTAATGAGGCCGTCAATGTGTTTGCAGGTGAAGTCGCTCTGGTGAAGGATATTGAGAGTGATTCTGCAAAGGAAATCATCCGGAAGCACGCAAGAGACGGTGTTCAGAAGAACATAGAAGCAATGAAAGAAAGGGAAAGCATTAAGAACAGATCATCTGATGAAGAAAAAACACCGAAGGAATCTGACAAAAGCAAAACAAAGTCGTCTCAGAAACCACCAAAGCCAAAAGCATTGCGGTCCTGTGGAAAGCCACAGAAACCACCACAGCCAAAAGCACTGCGGTCCTGTGGAAAGCTACAGAAAACTGCTAAGCCAAAATCAGGCGGGAAGAAAAAGTAGCCTTATCTCAACGCAGAGTAATATCGGTAAACATGTATAGAACCAGTCTTGAAAGGGTTCTTCTAGCTCGTTTGTATACAGGGAGCAGGACGGGAGAGATAGGTTCTCCTCAGGAAATGATCTCTCTGGTTAATTCCGCGGGCGGCACGGTTGTAGAGGAGATATCACAGAGGAGGGATTCTCCCGACCAAAAACTGTTCTTTGGTAAAGGCAAAACCGCAGAACTCAAAGAAGTATCTGAGCGCGAAGGCATCTCTACCATTGTATTCGATCACAACCTCACTCCAGGTCAAGTATCTCGACTTGAGGAAATAACCAATTGCAAGGTTATTGACCGCACTGAACTGATACTCGCCATTTTTGCCGGACAGGCTCGTTCAAAGGAAGCGAAGCTTCAGATAGAACTTGCTCAGCTGAAGTATGCCCTTCCAAGACTTACAGGTATGTGGCATCATTTCTCCAGACTTGGAGCAGGAATCGGAACCAGAGGTCCGGGAGAAACACAGCTGGAGATAGATCGCAGAAGAGCCAGATCCAGAATATCCTTACTGGAGGAGAAGATCTCAGAAGTAGAATCCCGATGGCAAGTTGTCTCGGCAAGACGACGGAAAATGTTCAATATTACCATTGTCGGTTATACAAACGCTGGAAAGAGTACACTTCTCAATACACTATGCGATTCAGGCGTATACACTGCAGATAGACCTTTTGCTACTCTCGATACTACATCCAGACGACTAAAATTACCTGACGGATCAGAAGTACTTATCTCTGACACTGTTGGTTTCATAGAAAGGCTTCCCGAAACTCTCGTAGCCAGTTTTCATACAACACTGGATGTGGCAAGGACAGCTGATCTGCTGCTTGTAGCAATTGACAGGTCCAGCAATTTCAGAATCAGACATTTTGAAACGGTCAGGAAAACTCTTGATCGAATTGGAGTTGATGCTTCAGTACCGAGATTGACTGTATGGACAAAATGTGATGCAGTAGATGATTACAGAAAACCCAAAACAGGAGTAGCTGTATCCGCATTTGAAAATAAAGGATTTGATGATCTCCTTCAGAGTATTGTCAACCATAGAGATCAATCACTGGATTGGTTTGAGCTTGTTCTTGAACAGCATCATGATAGTATCATGCACTGGCTTTACAATAACTGTGTTGTGAGAAATGTTATTGAAGGTTCCGACGGCTCTGCAAATATTCTTGGTGGAGCCCTGAGGGGGTACAATTCTGTCGTTGGCAAGCTGAAGAGGACTAATAAGCTTCGAAGTTTTTCTCGACTTGACGCGCCACCATATCAGGAATATTTCAGGAAAAAGAGTGAGGTTGAAAATGGCTGCGGATATTGATCCGGATAAACTGAAAAACAGTCTTAAGAGTAGATTAGAAAGTCTGCATAATCTTTACTCAAACAATCTTATATCAAAGAGTACGCTTTCGGGTCAGCTTCTTGAGCTGATTACCACGAAGGAGGCAAAATCTTTCTGGGATTCAACCATGAAGAAGGATCTAACCGCAAGAAGAATGCTGGCCATGCTTGAGTATCCCAAACGCTGGATTGAAGATTCCTCCAGTCCGGAGGAGGAAAGGCTTGATATCTTCAAGGAGAGATTGATTGATATTTTTCTGCAACCCGATGTTTCTTTCGATGATCTTCTTGAAATGCTGCTGGATACCGCATGTCTTCCGCATTTCGAATCAAGTGTCTTCTCTCGAAACAGCAAGGTGCCCAGCAAGAAATCTGGAGCCAAATTGAGCATACTTGACTGAAGAGTTAATGACACACTTGATTATTCTAATTCTTCTGATATTCTTTCAAAAGGATGAGATGAATTCTAATGACAGGATTCATCTTGAGAATCTCCGTACACTTGAATGCAGTTATCAAACTGATTCTACGGATTGGGCAGCAGCAGTGGAACTTGCGGAAACACTGCATGCTCTCAGAAGAGATAAACCAGCACTGGAGATTATGCAGAGAATACCTGCTGATGAATTGAGCCCACCGGACAGATTGTTCATGGCAATGCTGTTCGTGTGCGATTGTAATATATCAGAAGCGGCTCGTATCGCTGCCCCTGTTCTTATTCCGACAGTCGCTGTTTTACTGGCGGCCGGTTCAGGATTTCTGTATCTGCGTGGAAAAAGGAGAGGTCAGTGAAGAAAATCATCTTTAATATTGTCGGGCTTATCCTTACGGCTGTCGCTCTCTATTACCTTGTAGATTCTTTCCTTAAAGGAGCAGCTGAAGCTGGAGGATTCGAGAATCTTCTCTCCTTCAATCCGGTCCTGTTCATTCTCTCATTTCTGTTGATGATACTGCATCTGCTGGCTGCGGCATGGTCATGGATGCTTGTCTGCCGTGTAGCGGGAGCCAGGATTTCATTCAGACAGGCATTCAATATCCATTTTCTCGCACAGGTAGGAAAATATATTCCAGGAAAAGTCTGGGGCGCCGTTGGAAAGATCGGACTGTCGAAGAAAATAGGTATATCCGCCGCCAGGACAGGTCATGCGCTTATTCTTGAGAGCCTTTTCATTATAGCGGGTTGTCTCCTTGTATCTCTTCCGGTTATTCCACTTGCTGCGGAGAAGATCGGGATGGGAACAACACTAAGTGTCATTATTGTTCTGGCAGTTGCGGGTGTGGTCATATTCACAGCGCATCCCGGCGCCTTCAGAAGATTGCTGAAAATTATCAGTTCTGTTACCGGAAAAGAGATTGACATACAGGATCCGGGATTTGCCAGCGTTCTGAAACTTCTGCCGGTGTATCTGCTTGTCTTCCTGCTTCAGGGGATTGCATTTGTCTTCCTGGCAAGAAGTTTTGGGATGGATATGCCTTTTTTTCCTGGAGCCTTTCTCCTGCCCACCGCTGTAGGAATTGGATTTCTTGCGGTGTTTTCTCCCGGAGGGCTTGGTATCAGAGAAATATCTCTGGTATGGCTTATCGGAATTGTTATCATATCCGGAGAACCCGGACAGGCATCACTTGTATCGATTGCAGCCAGACTATGGATCACACTTGGTGAAGCTCTGGCGTTCGTGGCAGCCTTAATCTGGTGGGGTGGCAACAAACGGGTGGGAAGCAATAGAAAAGTCGATTTTCCGGCATGACTGGTGGCTGGAGAGAAAGTTTCGCCGTTGCTTGATATCTTTGTCGATGCTGATGCATGCCCGGTCAAACAGGAAATATTCCGGGTCGCAAAACGATATGGTTTAAAGGTAATTCTCGTTTCGAATTCATGGATGCGTACTCCGGAATCAAGCTGGCTGGAATTGATTATTGTGGATAAAGGAACAGATGTGGTTGATGACTGGATCGTTGAACATGCAGGCAGCGATGACATTGTTATTTCAGGTGATATACCTCTCGCCTCGAGGTGTCTGAAGAAGGGTGCTCTGGTGCTGGGGAATACAGGACTTCCTTTCGACGAGGACAACATCGGGGATGTTCTGTCAATAAGAGATCTCCTACACGATCTCAGGGAACAGGGGATGATGATCGGTGGACCCAGGCCTTTCGCGAAAAAGGATCGCTCAAGATTCCTGCAGGCATTAGATGAAATGATAGTGAAAGTCCGGCGCAGGAAGGGCGTCTGTTCATGAATGATCTTAGGATCAGGCTCAGTGACCCTGCTTTTTCATTCCACAATCTTTCCTGTCAGAGACGTATTACACATACACACATCAATATGATATTCATCTATCAGTGCATATAGGCTCCTGATTCCCCCAGTTCTTCAAGGACCATAAATGCTGAATCAGCATAAGGTCCATCCGGTGACAGGATCAGGTAATTACTTATTGCATCTGCTGCTCGCATGTAATCATTCCAGGTCAGATATACCTGAGCCAGACCCCAGTAGGCCGGAGCATATCCTGAACCTGCTAAAGGGAGAAGAAGTTCTCGTGCTTCAGCTCCACGAGAAGTTGATCTATAGACGGACGCCAGCAGGATAAGTGATTCTATTCCGATTGATCCGGGAGTCTGCAGGTTCTTATTGAACCACATTTCTGCAGATGCTGTGTCTCCGGCAGCGAGCTCTGCCTTTCCGATGAGCAACCATATCTCAGGATTGGTTGGCGCCCTGAGAAAAGCACTGTCAGCCATGATCAAAGCACGTTCGGGAGTGTTGATCATGAGTAGAAGGTTTGAAAGCTCATAATAACCTTGGTAATCCTCAGGGCACGCTTCAATATATTGCCTGTAATATTCTTCTGCTCTGTTCCATGAGGATCGTACGAGATGGACCTTCCCAAGACCAAGAAGAGCCGGATAGCAGTCTTCGCTGAGTTCCAGTACAAGAAGGAATTCCTCTTCAGCCTGTCCGAGCAATCCCTGGCTGAGGTAAGCATTGCCTGTATCAAGATGAAGCTGTGCAGACAGTTCATCGAAATTCATGGATTGAGAGAACAGACTCAGAATCAGAATAATGTACATATTCAACCTACCCTTTCCTGAGAATATGCCTTATCATATTTCCAGTTGGGTGAATAGTCACATCAGACATTGTCACTTTAAGAAGGAAATCATATGAGCGCATACGATCTTGTAATTATCGGCGGCGGACCTGCGGGTTATATCCCGGCAATCAGAGCAGCACAGTTCGGGCGGCGAGTAGCAGTTGTTGAAGAAGAAGATCTTGGTGGAACATGCCTGAACAGAGGATGCATACCCACCAAGACTCTTGTGGCAAGTACATCTTTGCTTCGTCATGCAGCTTCAGCAAAGCGGTATGGGCTTGAGGGAGAACTTTCATTCTCATGGGATAAACTTGCCCGGAGGAAAGATCTTGTAGTAAAGCGACTTAGAAAAGGAGTTGAAGTTCATTTCAGTAATCTGGGGATTGATATCATCAGAGAACATGGCATTATCAAAGGACCAAATGAAGTTCTTGCAGGAAATACTCTTCTCAGGACAGAAAATATTCTGCTCTCTCCCGGATCAGTTCCTATGCAACCGGGTCCTTTTGCGCTGGATGGAGTTCAAACGAGCCGGGATGTTCTTGCATGGGATTCACTTCCGGAGAGTCTGATAATTGTCGGGGGAGGTGTAATAGGCTGTGAGTTTGCGTCTATCTTTTCGAGCCTAGGTGTTAAAATTTCGATTATTGAAATGCTGCCCTCCATTCTGCCGGGTATTGATGAAGATGTGACGCAGGTCGTATTCAAATCCCTCCAGCGCTCAGGAGTGAAAATATTGACAGGAAATCCCGTCGATCTGATCCAAGTTGAAGAAAACCAAATAACTGCTACTATATCAGATAACACTGAATTATCAGCGGAACGTCTTCTGGTATCCATCGGGAGAAAACCAAAGCTTGAAGGGCTTGGGCTCAAAGAAACGGGAATCGAATTCACTTCATCCGGAATTGTAACGGATGAAAAACAGATGACGAATCTTCCCGGAGTGTACGCAGCGGGGGATGCCACAGGTAAATGGCAACTTGCTCACGCGGGGACTGCTCAGGGTTTGACAGCGGTCGAACACCTTTTTGGGAACGGAGAACGCACTGTTAATCCCGATACGATGCCTGGATGTATTTTCACAAATCCTGAGATAGCCATAGTAGGACCCTCCCGGGAAGAATGGGAAAGAAGGGGAATTCCTGTGAAGACCAGGATTTCAAGATACATAGCTAACGGCAAGGCTGTCAGCATGAACGAAACAAATGGTTTCTTGAAGGTAATTGCCCGTGAATCTGATGATACTGTGGTGGGCATCCAGATTGTGGGAGCTGATGCCAGCAACCTTGTCGGTGAAGCGGTTATTGCTGTTAATCATGGTGTTAGCGCTTCATCTCTTGGAATGATGATTCATCCTCACCCTACTCTCACTGAACTGTTCATGGAAGCCGGAGAGGCTTTTGGTGAAGGAGCAATTCATGGCTGATAACTGCATGAGTGCGATAGCCGAACTTCTTGATATTGTCAGGAAGCTCAGGAGTCCTACGGGGTGCAGCTGGGATCGAAAACAGACAGTGGAATCTCTATGCCCTTATATGCTTGAAGAAGCATATGAGGTTGCCGACGCGATTGAAAAGAATGATATGAACCTTCTTGAAGCAGAACTTGGAGATCTACTGCTGCATGTAATTATGTCTGCGATGATCTGTGAGGAAGGCGGGAAGTTCTCTCTGGAGGATGTTGTGAAGAGTATTTCCATGAAACTTGTTCGAAGACATCCTCATGTATTTGGTAAAAACAGAGGTGACCTTTCCCCGGAAGAGGTCGAAAAGCAGTGGGAGGCAATTAAAGCATCAGAAAAGAAGGAAGAAGGTTTCTTCAGTTCTATTCCATCAGGCATGCCCGCTCTTCAGACAGCCTGGAGAATACAGCAGAGAGCATCAGAGGTCGGGTTTGACTGGCCTGATACGACCGGGGCTAAAAGCAAGATATTTGAAGAATTCAAAGAATTTGAAGCTGCAATGGAAAATGAGGATACAGGTTCTCAGAAAAAAGAGTTCGGGGATATTCTATTCAGCATAGTGAACTACTGCAGGCTGCTTGGTTTCGAACCGGAAGCTATTCTAAGAATGAGCAATACAAAGTTTATGAAAAGGTTCACTAAAATGGAGAGGATTCTGGCAGAATCAGGCTGCTCCCTGGCTGAGTCTGACATTGATAAGATGGAAGACGCATGGCAAAAGGCCAAACTCCTGTAGCGGGTTCCCCCTCATTTATTTACTTCTTTTATGAATGTACATTTGTTTATCAGCTTCAACCAGGGTTTCACGGATTGAAATACCTGTGTTTGGATCCCAGTGAGCATTTCCAATAGAGAGTGTAACCGGGTTGCCGATGATATTCGTAGTTACCTCCGCAAGTTGTGAATCTTCCAGAATTCTCTCCCGTACCACTACTGCTGTCTGTCCTGCTTCTATCAGAATAAGAAGAAATTCGTCTCCTCCGTAACGAATCAGGAAATCTGTTTCTCTGATGGAATTACTCAGAAAAGTTGCAACTTCCTTCAGGATTCTGTCGCCTGTCTGATGTCCATAGAGATCATTTATCTGTTTGAAATTGTCTATGTCAACAATCAGGAATCCAATCCTGCTGTTGTATCTTTCAGCTCGTAGTTTCTCACGGCTTATGGCTATCTGAAAAAAATTCCTGTTGAATACTCCAGTAAGAGAATCATGAATAGCCAGATTTCTCAGCTTCCGCTCAAGAGTGATTCTCTCAATGGTTCCTGCAAGATAACCCGCAAGCATCTCAAGCATATTTGTGTCATCGTTGGTGAACGCGTTCGGTTCTCTTGAGAGTATCTGGAATACTGCTTCCGATGCTATCGGAATCGTAATGCCTGATCTGAACACATTATCCTCAGCATTACTGGCAGGTATGTCATCATCATGGCTTTCAAACTGAAAGGTTCGTTTTTCCGCAAAGGTCATGCCGGTAAGGCCAAAATCGAGATCCGTCTCGCTTCCAATTCTATCATTCAGCTCCGAAGAAGTCGCTACCGTGATAAGAACGCCATCCTGTTCCTGGAATATCTGGTACAGGGCAGTATTCAAGAGTAATTCTGCTGATCTTATCGTAATCCTGAATGCTTTCATTTTCATTGTGCAGGTTTCAAGTTTTGAAGCTGTATCATGAAGTATTCTCAGTCTGCGTCTGGCAAGACGAAGTTCCCAGTCAAGATGTTTGCGTTCTATGGAGTGTCGAATGGCTCGAGAAAGAGTTTCCGGATCAAGTTTGCTTTTCACGAGAAATTCCTGTGCACCTGCTTTAATACAGTTGAGTTCCAGCTTTTCATCATCAAGTCCGGTGAGGACTATCAGAGGAATCTTTATGGCACTTCTGCATATTTCAAAGGTTATTTCATCACATGAGCTGTCCGGTAGGCTGAGAGCAGATATGATTACATCAAATGAACCATTTGATATTCTCTTCAATGCGGCATCAAGAGATTCAACCCTTTCGATGTGGAATTTATTCGAAGTGATGTTTTTCAGCATCTTCCGGATAAATCTGGCATCATCAAGATTGTCTTCAATCAGCAGTAGATTCAATGAAGGATCTATTGTGCTACCTTCGCATTCTATAATTGAATGAACCTGTTATATAGTATAAACGTACATTATTTATGATACCAAAAATCAAGCATCTAATTCTTCCAGAATCTTAATCATTAGGATTCAATAACCCAGTATATAATAGAGAACAGATACCTCGTGTCGTCAAGAAGGCTGAGTTATCTTTCCCCGGTTCTGATCGGCTTGACTTCAACTGAATAACATACAATCCTATTCCAATCTATTCGACTATTTGAATTCTGTACTCTTATCAGAGCTATGATGAGGAATTCTGATGCATGAAATGCTTGATAATTCTTTTTCGATCGTGGTTGAGCGATGCACATATTATTAGTTCTCTCAATTATGATCATCCTGTCATCTGTTCCATCCAATCAGTTGTCATCGGAACTCGAACAGAAGATAGGTAATTCTCTTCCTGAAATACAGTTACCTGCTGATTATACAGCTTCAATATTCTGCATGGATGTGAATGGTGCAGATGGGCTCGCATTATCTTCCTCAGGGGATCTTTATGCAGTATCTGAAGCTGATGGCTGTATCTACAGCATTAATGAGAATGGATATAAAGAAATAATTGCTGCGGGATTCAGGAATCCTGAAGGAATAGCAGTAAGCGGATCCGGAATGATTTACATTGTAGAAGACATCGAAGAAGGCCGTTTGATTGGAATAACTCCGTCCGGCGATATTGAGGTTATCACTGAAGGTCTCTCCTTTCCGGAGGGAGTTGCGGTTACAAAGGATGGCAATGTTCTGATTACTGAATCATCACTCGAATCGGGATTAATATTTCCCATTTTCTCAGAGGTCAAGATATTAAACTCGGAAGGTCTCTGTTCTGTTTTCTCATCGCTTTATCTCTGGAGCTTATCGGATATTGCCGTAGACAGCTCCGGGATAGTATATGTGTGTAATGAACTGTCGGGCTATGGCTTCATATCGGCGTCCATCATTCGGATTGACCCCTCCGATGGATCCTGGAATGTTTTCTGCAGGGGACTTCATTCATGCGAAGGCATATGCTTTGATGTTAATGGGGAGTTTCCGATGTATGTCGTTGAGGAGGATACAGGGGGAGGTTCTGGAAGGATCAGTATTGTCGATGAAGATGGTGTTGCCTCCGTATTCGCTGAGGGTTTTCAGAATCTTGAGGATATCGTGGTGGACAGGTCAGGCAGGATCTTTGTGAGTGAGGATACCAGCGGCAGAATTATTCTCATTCATGGAGATCAATAACCGGGAATTGTCATAGCCCGCAAATTTCACTATTCTGTCTAAGAATATTACTGAATGGGGGATTCGAGTGTCCAGACTTGACGATTTAAGAACAGAAGCGCTTAAAGGCGGCGGAGAGAAGAAGAACCAGAAGCGTCGTGAATCCGGCAAGCTCACTGCACGGGAACGACTTCATCTCCTTTTGGACCCTGACACATTTCATGAAATTGGTATGCTGGTTACTCATAACTGCTACGATTTCGGTATGGATGGTAAAAGGATCCCCGGTGATGGTGTTGTTACCGGGTATGGTACTATTCATGGCCGCAACGTGTATGCGTACGCGGAGGATTTCACGATTTTCGGTGGATCTCTGTCAAAAGCTGTCGCGGACAAGATATCCCGTATTCAGAATCTTGCTCTGAAGAATGGTTCACCCATTATCGCCATAAAGGATTCCGGAGGAGCACGCATCCAGGAGGGAGTAAATTCCCTTGCGGGGTACGGAGACATATTTTACAACAATGTCAAAGCCTCAGGTGTTGTTCCACAGATATCAGCGATTATGGGACCATGTGCGGGAGGAGCAGTCTATTCTCCGGCACTTACAGATTTCGTTTTCATGGTTGATCATTCAGGATACATGTTTCTGACAGGACCTGATGTCATTCGTGAAGTCACACACGAAGACGTGACTTTTGAAGAACTTGGTGGCGCAGCTGCCCATAGCACGAAAAGTGGTATTTCTCACTTTTCCGTGGAGTCTGAGGAAAAATGTCTGGCAATGATCAGAGAGCTTTTGACATACCTTCCGCAGAACAATATCGATGATCCCCCTCAGATTGAATGCGTCGACCCCATAGGCAGAAGTGATGAATCACTTGATTCAATAGTACCGTCCGATTCTTCCAGGCCATACGATATGATGACCGTTCTGAAATCAGTAGTTGACGATGGCAACATATTTGAAATTCAATCCGGGTTTGCTCCCAACATGATTATTGGTCTGGCCAGAATGGATGGCAAACCGGTTGGTCTTGTTGCCAACCAGCCCGCTGTTCTTGCGGGAGTGCTCGATACCCTGTCTTCAGCCAAAGCCGCTCGATTTATCAGGTTCTGCGATTGCTTCAACATACCTCTATTAGTATTTGAAGACGCGCCCGGATTCCTGCCGGGAGTCGATCAGGAGCATGCCGGAGTTATCAGAGAAGGCGCTAAACTGCTGTTTGCTTTCTGCGAAGCCACGGTCCCGCGGGTGACGGTGGTTACAAGAAAGGCATTTGGAGGCGCTTACATAGCCATGAATTCCAAAAATATCGGGGCGGATATCAACTTTGCCTGGCCCACGGGACAGATCGCGGTAATGGGAGCGAAAGGAGCCGTGAAGATTCTGTTCAGAAGGGATATTGCCAAGGATGAAGATCCCGAAGCCAAACGTCAGCTGCTCATAGACGAATACAACGAGAAATTCAGTAATCCCTATGTTTCCGCGGAAATGGGATTTATTGACGAAGTGATAAAACCGCACGAAACAAGATCCAGACTTATCGCAACCCTCAGGACACTCTCCGGCAAACGTGTGAGTAATCCGCCTAAAAAGCATTGTAATGGACCTATATAATGGAAATCAACAGAATTCTTATCGCGAACAGGGGTGAAATTGCTGTTCGAATCGCCCGTGCCTGCTACGAGATGGGCATTACTTCCGTAGCGGTTTTTTCAGAGGCTGACAGATCAGCAAAGCATGTTCGATACGCTGACGAAGCGTACGAGATCGGGCCTCCTCCTTCCAGACAGAGTTACCTTGTTATTGAGAAAATCATCGAGACCGCGGTGAAGTCCAACTGCCAGGCAGTTCATCCGGGATACGGATTTCTGGCAGAGAATCCGTTGCTGCCCGAAGCCTGCTCCGAAGCCGGGCTGATCTTCATCGGACCGTCCCACCAGGCTATGGCTCTCCTCGGAAATAAGACTGAAGCCAGAAAATTGATGAAAAAGTCAGGCATTCCAATTATACCAGGGGTTATGGAACCGCTGGCAACCGCGGATGAAGCCACTTCTGCTGCTGAAACAATTGGTTATCCGGTTCTACTGAAAGCTACTGCGGGTGGTGGAGGAAAAGGCGTCAGGGTAGTTGAATCCCCGGACAAGCTGAAATCTGCTTTCGAACGAGCTCAGGCTGAGGCTCTTTCCGCGTTCGGTAATCCCGACATTTATCTTGAGAAATTTTTAGTGAAACCGAGACATATAGAAATACAGATCCTTGCTGATGAACACGGGAACATAATCCATCTTAATGAGCGTGAATGCTCTGTCCAGAGACGTTATCAGAAACTGGTGGAGGAGTCTCCCAGCTGTATTGTTGATGAAGATCTGAGAAGAAGAATGGGTGAAGCGGCAGTGGAAGCTATCAGGGTATCCGGCTATACCAATGCGGGAACTGTTGAATTTCTGGTCGATTCAGACAGAAAATTCTTCTTCCTTGAAGTAAACACACGACTTCAGGTGGAACATCCTGTAACCGAACTCATAACCGGTGTGGATCTTGTGAAGGAACAGATAAAAATCGCGTCCGGAGAACATCTTTCCTTGAAACAGACGGATATAGGCATTAACGGAGCAGCAATAGAATGCAGAATATCCGCTGAAGATCCCGAAACATTTCTTCCGTCTGTGGGGCTTATCAGAGAGCTTATTGAACCCGCAGGACCCGGAATAAGAGTTGAATCAGGCATAGCTGAAGAATACGATGTTCCAGTCTATTATGATCCCCTTCTCTCCAAGGTCATCACATGGGGAAAGGACAGGGAAGAGGCAATCGCTCGAATGCTTCGGGCACTGAACGAGTACAAGATAAAGGGGATTAAAACCACAATTCCCTTCCATAGGAGAGTTCTTGTGAACAAGGCTTTTGTCAGCGGGAATTATGACACGGGAATTGTCTCACAGATTGAACATACGGAGACTTCAGATTATCTTGAAATCGCAGCGATTGCTGCTGCCATAGTCGCAATGACCGATGAACAGGTGAAATTCACTTCTGCTGCACAGAAAACTGAAGCATGGAAACTGTCGGGAAGGATTTATGGTGGCATACGTAGTATCGGATGGTAGACACACTCTGAGAGTGAAAGCTTCTCAACTTGAAGTTCGCCCTCATGATGAACTGTTTCAAATGGAAATTGACGAAAAAAAGAAGATTATCAGCATTTCGAGAATATCTCCTGCCCATCTTTCCATTATCATCGATGGTAAATCCTTCAATGTTGAAGTGGAGCATTTCGAAAAGAACTATCAGGTTTCCACAAGGGGAGAGGTCTACAACTTCAGTGTAATTGATGAGCGGGAAGTAACGACCTCTTCGGAACAGCCGGACAAAGGCGAAAAGGTTGTTAAAGCTCCCATGCCGGGTCTCGTTGTTGAAATTATTGTCAGCGAAGGTGATCAGGTGAAGGCGGGAGATACTCTGCTTGTTCTTGAAGCAATGAAA
This sequence comes from Candidatus Aegiribacteria sp., assembly GCA_030620995.1. Lineage (GTDB taxonomy): Bacteria > Fermentibacterota > Fermentibacteria > Fermentibacterales > JCC-6 > Aegiribacteria. The sequence continues at coordinate 38,036 of JAUXIK010000001.1, read as the reverse complement.
ATGCAGAACGAAATAACTGCTCCCGCTTCGGGAATAATACTCAATGTCTCCGTGAAATCGGGTGCTACAGTTAATTCAGGAGATGACCTTCTGGTGCTGGACACCTGACGAATCTAACCGGGCTAAATCCGGATTAAGGAATCAATCTTCCCGTAATCAGCTCCAGTTCAATCTCGCAGCCTTCTCGAAGAACCTTCAGAATAACCGGAACATTTGTCGTATCCGGCAGCAGATCATGTATTTCATTCAATTGTTCGGAGCTGACCTGATGACCGTCAATTTCAAGAAGAATATCTCCTTTGATGACCCCTGCATCATCTGAGGGTGATCCTTCTATGATATTTCTGATAATAAGCTCATTCCCCGCGATTTCCAGTCCCATTCCGGTAAGTGTTTCAGGAAGTCCTTCGTGGAAGAGAGCTGAGGGCTCAAGAAATACCGAAGAGGAATTGTAATTCAGATAAACAATGAATCTGGAGAGGATTCCAGCACCAAGTATACCATCAAACTGATTAAAGATATCACCACCGTCAAAACTTGAGCATATTCCGCCTGGAACAGTGAAGTCTCCAAGTGTTACACTTGAAACACGGAAACCCAGAATTGATTCTTCACCCCCGATCCCGCGGACTTCAGTTTCAAATGAAGGTCTGTTCTGAAGGAAATCAGGATGCTTTTCAAAGAAACCCGGTGTGAGATGAATGCAGCCCCCTGCGCCTGTATCAAGCAGAAGTTTTATCGGAATCGAATCTTCAAGTACGGCTTCTACCGAAAGTAGACTCATTGTTCTCACAGCTGGAAGTACTGTTATATCCGGGGGAATCAGAAAACTGTCAGGATCAAACAGTGTAATTGTTTCTAATCCGTAATCTATCCTGGTAACGAAACGGCTCAGGAAATCGTATCCCAGTATCAGATCGATTCTTTCTCCCGTTGACGGGTAGAATTCCTCAGCAAGCGGTATGACAGCCAGATACTGATCGCTGAGAAGGGCTCCCGCCACGGAATAGGATGGAACTTTAACAAAAGAGAACTCTCTGGTCCCACCTATTCCCATTACCGGGAGTCTGCCGGATCCTGCAAGCTCCAGATCAGAAGCAAGCGTGCTGTCAAGAACGGTTGCTCCTGCCCCGCTGTCGAGAAGTATATTGACAGAAGTGCCGTTAACCTCTCCTTCAAGGTAAATATGTTCTCCTCTGAGATAGAATGTTATCGGTGTACCGGGATCTTCAAGTTTCCAGTCTCCGCTCCGGGAGGTAAGAGTAAAAAGCGATTCCGGAACCGGAATATTGTATTCCGTAAGGATATTCTCTGTTACTATTTCCTGACCGAATGCAGGTATTACGCTCCTGCTGGACATAGAGGAGATAATTCCCTGCACCGATTCGTAATTATCAGGATAACTCCTTACTTCAAGACCCATTGTCTTGGCCGTGTTCAGCACAGGCAGCCATGTTTCACGGGAGATGAACATGACAACATCCTGTGCACAGTTCATCTCCAGAGGGACCGCCAGCACATCGCCTATAAGTGTATCTTCGCTTATGGTTATTGTTGATGCGTTGAACAGGTAATCATAGAATATCGTTCTTTTTGAAAGGGCCATTTCATCACGGGCTTCTGCTCCTCCTGATGACAGGTGTCCATTTCTGTCGATCGTCCAGACACTGTCTCCCAGAATCAATAATTCCTGTTGAACCGGACCAAGCTTTGTAATAGAGAAACCCATGAATGGTTCTTTTACCCACCATGACTCAGTTGTCCCCGATAATCCAGCCATCGAGAGACTGTCAATAGTATGAATAACCTGAAGATTATCAATCGCTTCCCGGCCGCCTGCTGCTTCTATGCAGTTTTGAAGTACTTCAGAGACAGGATCGATTTGAGCATCTATATTTCCGCATCCGAGCAATATCAGGGCAGATGCGATGATCAATTGTCTCATGCTAACCTCCAGTCTGGTTTGCGGAACATAATTCCAGTATAGCGAGCTCCGGCCTGCAATTCAGCCTTACGGGCGGGCTTCCTACGCCGATGCCCCTTGATACGTAAACCATTGTCTTTCCATTCCAGACAGTACCGGAGCGATATTTCTGCCCGTAATATGAGGGTAGAATCGGAGCGCCGATGATGGGAAGTACCACCTGTCCTCCATGTGTATGTCCCGCGAGAACAAGATCAGCAGTACCCTCCGGTATCTCCTCAGCGAAATCAGGATTGTGTGTTATCAGGATTACCGGCCCGTTGTATCGCTCAGGCCGGCAGCCATCCAGCAGCTGTTCGTCTTCCCATAGATCTCCAACTCCCCATATCCTGATTTTAGCATCTCCTCTCGTGATCCATGTTCCTCTGTTTCTGAGCACTTCTGAACCCGCCAGATCATGCAGAAGTGTCTCGGTGAGTTCTGCGTCCTCCCAGTGATCATGATTACCAAGAACTGCGCACGATGGAGGAGTGAGATCGGCAAGAATCCTCATACATGGTTCAATGTAACTTGCGCTGTGTATCACGAAGTCGCCGCCAAGCACTACCAGATCGATCTTCATTGAGTTAATTACAGCAACAGAGTTTTCCACCCACGATTCGGTGACAAACGGTCCAAGATGAATATCTGCGAGCAGCGCGATTCGGAAGCCTCGGAATGCTAATGGCAGATTAACCATGGGTACATATGTATGTGTGGTATCAAGCCAGTGAGGTTCAATGAATGAAGACCAGAAACCTCCTGCTGCTCCCCCGGCTGTAACAGCCGCAGCAGTTTTCAGGAAAGCTCTTCTGTTCATTGAACTGCAATCATGGAAAAACGGTCAATGAACTCCAGTATCCACATGACTGATTCAGGGCTGGTAAATAATGCTTCCATGGATACTTTGAGTTCAGCATCCTGAGGTCTGTAATAAATAGAAACTTCATGACCATTCGTGTAATCATAATTCCACAGAGGGATTAAATCCGTTGGACAATGTCCGATTCCTCTGAGAGAATCAGTCAGAAAAAGGAGAGCGTCAATCGGTAAGCCATTAATGGAAACCAGATTCCAGGCATGAAACAGGATACTGTCGGTTCCGATTCTTACCAGTCCTCCCACTGTCTGAAGGTCCAGGCCAATCTCGCTGCTTCTTTCCCTGAGCATGTTCGCCATTTCGAGACATGGTCCCTGATTATCAGTTGTGGTGGGAACTGAAATAGATCTTATCAATGAAGCTAAATCCTTAAGAGGTATATTCATACCCGGAGAAGTTGTGGAGAATGGTCTGAAGGTGTACGGGTTCTGAGTTATGTGCAGAACAAGCGGCAGGATGATTTGTGTATTAGCTGGAAGAATGGAAATATGGTGCTTCAGCAGATTTCCATCCTGTGCAAATGAGCTGGCCAGACAATCAATTCTCTGGTAAGGCGGGTGTGATTCAGGCAGAGGTATCTCTACCGTGATGTCAGTTGCGGGAATATCACTGTCGTTTCTGATGACAGCCTGGAGAATCAGGAGAGTATCAAGCGTCCCGGTTCCGCTTATTCTGGTATCCAGCCATTCAGCAAGAAGAGGGTCGGAAGCGGAATTAGCCGCCAGATTGTAACATCTCATGGCCTGGGGGAATCTCCCGGCGATTTCCAGCAGTACAGCCAGATCAACACCCGCGCGCCCGCCGTCTCTTGCCGCGATCTCGGCGAATAGAATTGCCCGATCCGGAATGTTGCCGAGTGTTACAAGATTCCAGGAGGAATCCTGAGGTGAATAAGTGTATGCCAGAAGCAGAATCAGCAGAAAATTCAACTCTCCAGCCCCTTTACCGGATCCAGCCTGGCAGCTTTCATGGCAGGAAGAACGCCGGAACCGATACTGAGCAGGAACGCGATAAAAACAACCAGGACAACTTCCGGAATAGAGATATTCACAGGGATGTTTTCATGAAACGAGTACACATCAGGGAGCTGAATGATGTTTGTTTCACCGATTACCCAGCAACAGGCAAGACCGATCATCAATCCGATGAATGCACCGATAATTCCTACAAGAGCCCCTTCCCACAGGAAAACTCTGAAGATAAGACCGTCGGTAGCACCCATCGCTTTCAGGACGGAAATATTACTCATCCGTTCAATTGCCGACCTGGATATGGTTCCCATAATGTTGAATGTCGCTACAAGGGTAATGAGCAGAAGTGCCAGAAATGCTCCCATTCTTTCAAGTTTCATTGAAGCTGTCAGATCCGGATTCAGTTCCTTCCATGTTTTGATGGAGATAGAATCTGGAAGTATTTTGCGGATATCCTCCACAGTCTTCTCAGGGGAGAAACCTTCTGCCGGGTGAACATTTATTCCCGAATAGCCACCATCGGGGAGATACATTCTCTGAGCCAGATCGAGAGGAATGTACGCAAGTGTTTCATCGTTGACAGGAAGCCCTGTTTCCACCGCGCCGGAGAGAATCGCTCTTCCAATGGCATGGCTCCTGCTGGAGAAGAATGCTTTTGGAGGGAAAAGTAAGAGAGTGTCTCCAATCGGGTGAAAGAACTCCTCGGCAAGGTATATACCCATTATGATGCAGTCACTGCCCTCCGGAGTTGACAACGTCAGTTCTCCATCTGAGAGCTTGTCGCCCATCATACCTTCTGCGAATTCCTCCTGTTCCACACCAAGTATTCTGCATCCTGAATCCACCCCTCTTGAAGGGAGTCGAATTATCGCTTCTCCCTGTATGAACGGTGAAATACTGCAGACCGAAGGAAGAATTTCTATTTCCGCGAGAAAATCGTCTGTCAGATGAAGAACGTTTCCGCTGTCCGGCATGATTGTAACTGGAGAATCAACCGTTATGACAGATTCCTCGATAAAATCTTTAAGTCCTGTAAGTACACCCATTACAATTATCAGCGCGCCAACTCCAAGAGCTACACCGGCAACACTGACCACTGTGGAAAGAGCAAAGCGCTTCCTTCTAGGATGCCTTCGAAGGTAGCGCCACGCGAGGTGCCAGGAAAGCGAATTCATAATGTCCTCCAACCAATTCTCCAATTATATAACCTGAAAATATAATCTGATCCAATACTTTCCGGATACAGCTGTGTCTGACGAAGCGTCGTAATGAGCTATTGTGACGCGTAACTGTTCAGTCATGTCCGTTTTAAATCGGTTTCAGTGAGCGTTTTCAGCGCGATTGCCGTATTTCTTTGTTCGAGATCTTGATTTCCTTCATCGAGCAGCCTTTCGTGATCATGCGTATCCTGAATCATCTGGAATTATGGGAGGATCCCATGCCTCTACCCGAGACTGCTCAGCTGGTCTGCGAGCTACGTTTGTTCAGCGACAATATATTCTTCCTGTCGTATCAATCGAGTTAGGAGCGCTTCATATCACGACCATGCAATACTTATGGTCGGAGATATGACTATCGCTTGGCATAATCCGTTTGCATCTCGAGAAGTGTCCGGAGCATCTTGGTATTGTCAATTCAGTCAGGAATTGCGACCGGATAGGAGACGTCGGGGAGTTTTTCAAGGCAGCGCTGCCATTAGTGAAAAATCAAGTCTGGTGCTGTGAAAAGCTCGGGATATCTATCGAGGTGAGAAAGGCCCGTCCTGGACCGGGGAAACCGGTGATCCTCAGATGGTAATACTAGCCCGGCTCAGGACGGGGGGCATTCCACAACTTTCTCGAGTGGCTCAATCGCGTCCACGAGTAATCGCTCCCCGGCGATATGAAGCTGTTCCATTGTAGGCGGTATTGAAGCTAAAAGACCATTCTCGCAGGTATGAAGGGCTTCGTCCAAGTCCGGTTCATACAGCTCGTTCAGCAGCTGCCTGATTCCAGATCCTACCTGGCGCGCTTTCTCCTTCCAGTTGTCAGGGAATATGGCTTGCAAGCTGGTCATCCAGAGTTCCGGCCATCCCAATAGGGTATCTTTATTGCGCTTGGTTGCCAACAGAGAGATAGCGAGAACTCTGCCCAGGTCCTTGTTGCTGCGCTTGATCTTTCGTCCAGTTATCAGCCCTGACATCAAATCGGGTCTTATCATCGGATGTTCAAGCATGTTGGCTAGAGCCATCATCTCGGGTCTAGCAATAGCTATGCACATGTCCGTAATCATTGGATCATAGCCTGCAATGGACAGGTACCCGAAACTCGGCAGTCCGAAATGCCCCCGACTGGTTTCCAGCCTGACCCACTTTTTCTCAAATTCAGCAGGAGATGTGGGAACCGCGAGGAGTTCGATGAACCACTCGCTACTCTTCGGCGGAAAGATCCGAACAACAGGAAGGTCTCCTAATGGGGTTGTATCATTCCCTGGTTTTCCCCACTCGCCATCCTCTTTCAGGTGCCATCCAGATTCAATCAACTCCTCCGTGATTGCCCGACCAGCGTTCACAGCTTCAACTCGGGGAGACAGAAGGCAGTCAGCATCCTTGGTTCGAATTGCTATGCCGACTATCTGGTCTTCAAAGCAATATCCCACAGCGAGGCTTCCAATGATGGTTACGTTCTTCTTGCATGCTTCCGGTATGGCATTAGATATTTCTTGTAGCACATTCCGAGGTATGACAGATCTCATCACATCTTCTGGTTCGGCCATCGGTATGCATCTCCTGGAATAATTGCGTTACGGAATTGAAGCGCCTGATGCTCCAGGCGGGCATCCTGAAGATCTAGCAAGCATTCAATCGGATCGGCCCATAATCGACCATTTGTGCCAATCTTGAAAAACGGTTCCTCCCGCCTGAGGAAATGGATGACGAGAGATGGCCGTGGATCCGAGACGGTCCATTTTTTAAGTGCAGGATCCAGCATCCGGATGAAGCTCATGTCGATACTTCCCTTTGAACAATGGACTGTTAAATCGAGTCTGGGTGGTCCTGTAAGGTCCAATTCAGGGAAGATACGTGTCGCACCGAGTACTCCCCCTATGGCAATATCCATGCGCTGCAGATGACTCAGACGCTTCAATAGCGATTCAGGAAATCTAGGAGGCTGTCCGGACTTGTCCGTGAATCTCATGGTAGTGCGGGAGTTGTTGGAGAGAACGAGCATCTTCTCCCAGGCATTCCTCGGAAAGCACGAGAGTTCCATGCTCTGATTTCGGTGCCTGATGAGGGCACTTCCAATATCCTCAAGTGCGTTCGAAATAGTCCGATAGGTGCAACCGACCGCTTCTTCTAGCCATTTGGATGTGAGGGGTTCTCGGGGAATCCTGGCGTTTCCGATGAACAACAGAGAATCGTCGGAAATCAAATGTGAAGCATGGTCGCGGTTTAGAATCCAGTGGCAGACCAGAAGCTTAAGAACCTCTGCAGAGTAATCAGGCTTAGGTAACAGGGTTTCATGTAATTGTGTTTCCTCCCGGGCAATATGGTTAAGTTGCTCTTCTATTTTTCGCGGGAGGTCTCTCGATTGCCATGTGATCGCGTCATTTCTATAAGTTCCGATCCACATGTGTTTAGCAATGTCTGCCTGGAACAGCTTCCTGGCTTTCGCCCATTCTTCAGCTAGCCTATTTTGGGAGATGCCAGGTTCGATAAGAAGTAAATAAGCCTGCTTGGAATGATCTTCCTGTATCCAGTAAGCGAGCTGCATAATCGCTGCTCTGAAGTCTCGATAAGCTCTTAGTTTCAGCTTTACTTTTACGATAGCATCTTGCGATTCCCAGTCGGGAAGACTGGATCTCTGTCCCTTGTGTTGTTCTACTCTTCTGAATTCCATGAACCGAAGATAATCGAATCAGATTGAAGTTGCAAGTCAACATTGCTGTTGCAAGTCATGATTGCACTTGCAAGTCAATGTTCGCTGATCTCTTCTAACAATATTTGACGGCACATGGATGTTCTGAAGTGTCCGGAGCATCTTGGTATTGTCAATTCAGTCAGGAATTGCGACCGGATAGGAGACGTCGGGGAGTTTTTCAAGGCAGCGCTGTCATTAGAAGACCTGTATTCGGAATGAAAGCACCGGATTTCATCCAATCATATGACCTGCAAATATAAACTGCCTTCGTCACGAGCAGCTTTCAATTGAAATGTGATGAAGCAGCCTTACGTGTTTTAGTCAGGTTGTATATACTTCATAAAGAAGCGTCATCATCCATGCTTTAAAGTGAGATTCAATGTATGGGAACATATCCTGAGAACCGGAGTTATATTCATTCATTCTGACACCTTGCACCGTATGTTCAGTATTGAGTAGTATCCTATACTGAAAGGAGTCGAATTTGCTTCAGTTATTATTAGTTGTATGCATACTGGATATGCGGGTTCAATCAGACATTGTTTCCGTGGATTATTCCGGTCCGGACGGATGCTCATTTTCAGTAGTAATTGGTGAACCGGATTTCCATGAATACGAAGAATACTGGTATCCTACCATATATGGAATGGGATTATCCCATACAGAAGGAGAATACATAACTCCTGTCAAAACATGTTTCATACCCATTCCACCCGGCTGCGAACCTGTCATTACATGTACACCGGTAGATTTCCAGAGAGTTGAGCTGCCCGGTCCATTCCTGGTTACACCGGTTCAGACCGGTTCAGGCCTGGACACCGAATGGATCATTCCCCTGATTACTCCATCAGGAGAACGCAGGGATTATGCTGAACTTAAAACAATGCATATCGCCGGAACAACCGTTGCCGCTGTAACCGTTGATCCATTTGCGTCGGGGGACAATACAAGAATTCCTTCTGAATTTGATATTCGGCTTGAATGGCTGTCGAGAAGTGGCACCCGCGAGATAGACAATCCGCTCCTCAGCGCTCTCTGCCTTCCCTCCCTCGTCTACTGGCCGAATTCCAGTACCCGAGCCACAAGCCAGTTCTGGGGACTTCCATGGGTTAGAATAGCCATCTCTTCTACCGGTCCCTATTCAGTAACCGGCGATGAGTTTGCTCAGGCCGGGTGTGATGTAATCGGTGTTCCATCAAGTTCTCTTCGGATGTTCGGAGGGCCTGGAACACAATTTGATCTCATGGATCCTGGAGAAGAGCATTCGCTGAGCGAAATTGCAATAGAGGTGGATGACGGAGGGGACGGGATATTCGATCAATCCGATACTCTCAGGTTCTTCGCATGGGATCTGAACAGATTTGCTTTCGATGAATTCAATAAAGAATATGAAAGGCTTCATCACCGCTACGCGACCCATAATGTATACTGGCTCACATGGGGAGGTGAAGATGGCCTGAGGATGGATACTCTGGACGCGACACCTGATGGATCTCCAGCGTGGGGCGACAGCCTTCTGCATAGTATCTGGCAGGAACAGGATTATATCTGGGCCGGAGGTTATGAGAATAGTACCGGTTGGGTATGGTCGATGCTTTACGAAAACATTCCCGGTTACTTCTATTTCTCAAGTTCATCAGTTGAAGGAGACGGCAGACTGGCCATTTCCCTGATCTCATCCTCCTACGGAGATCATGACGTTTCCATTCAGCTTAACGGCGATCTGATTGCCGATACATCCTTTAATGGACGAGGGGAAGAGATATTCGTATTTGAGGGGCTTACTCTTGATCCTTCCATGAATCTGCTGAAAGTAACCGCTCTGAACGATCCAGGGACAGTCTATTTCAACTACTTCCAGGTTGATTACCATAGGCGCCTGTCTTACGCAGCAGGACGATTACTGCGCTTTACCGATATTGTTCAGGGAAGGTACACCTTCTCATTGGGGGGCGCTGCGGACTCGTACAGCCTTCTGGATGTCTCAGATCCATTCGCCACTGAAAGGCTTAAGGGCAGTATCGAAGGCGGTATGCTAAATGTATCGCTTGAAATTGAGCCCGGATCCGAACTGTGGCTCACGGGAACCGATGGTTACCTTTCTCCTGATTCTTTGCTGCCGGCAGAACCGGGTCGGATAATCGGAACTGGAATTCAGGGTGATATAGCTTTAGTTGTGGCAGACGAGCTGCTCGAAGCCGCTGAACCGCTTGAGACCATATACGGCATGAGAGGTTTATCTACCGTCATGGTCACCACCGGTGAAGTATACAATGAGTTCGGTCAGGGGCTGAGGGATCCCGGAGCGATAAGATCATTCTTCAGGTACACCCAGGATTCATGGGACGAACCCGCGCAGGCTCTTGTGCTTGTGGGAGACGGCTCGTACGATCCGCTTATGCATGTAACATCCACGCCTACAATGATTCCGGCGTGTATTGAACTGACCGGAGCTGATGGAAATAGTATTGATGACTTCTACGTGATCGCTCACGATGATGGAGAGTATCCCGAGACCCCGCTGTCGAGAATTTCGGTTTCCTCACTTTCTGAACTTGCTGCATATCTCTCCAAACTCATGCTGTACGAATTATCAGAACCTTCCGGTCAGTGGGCAAACAGAATTCTTCTGACCGCTGATGATGATTGGAATAAAAGCTCGGGAAATGAATACGCTCACACATTGGCCTGTGAGATTCTTGCTGATTCAATTCTGCCGAAAAGTCTCGACAGGGTGAAATTCTACCTGATCGAGTATCCCTGGCCTCCCGGCACTACCACGGAAGGATTCCATCCCGAAAAGCCGCAGGCAAGAGAAGATCTCGTAGAGGAACTGACTATGGGGTATGCAAACATGATTTACTTCGGACATGGTTCCTATGGCCAGATTGCTCAGGAGAAACTGCTTTTATCAAGTGATGTCCAGAGGATCTACAATGAAGAGCGCCAGCCATTGATGATCTTCGCAACCTGTGATATCGGTCATTTTGACATGATTTCCGCCGACTGTATGGCCGAGGAATTCGCATTGAAGGCCGGGGGAGGATCGATAGCCTCGATAGCGGCAACCCGGGGAACAATGGCCACTGCTAATACACTCCTCTTCAGTGATTATTATGCAACTCTCTTCAGCGGAGATGATCTGAGCGCAGGAACGTCGCTGTGGCTGGCGAAAATGTCAAGCGGAACCGGTTTTACCAGCAGCTTTAGATATGTGTTTTTCGGAGACGGTGGAGTATGCCCGGTATTTCCCTCTTCTGAGGGTTGCAGTTTCGAAGTATCCGGAGATTCTCTCATCCGCGGTATAATCAACACTGTCAGTGGATCGCTTCAGAACAGTTCTGCGGCATTTCTGAATATCTCGGAAAGTGGCAGAGAAACAGAGTACACCACCATCGGTGGGAGTACAATAATACAGTATTTGCGTTACGGATCCAGTGTCTACCAGGGATTGGTTACTGGAACCGAAGGAAATTTTACCGTTCCATTCTTCATGCCTGTTCAAGCCGATACCGGATTTTTCTCTCGCGGCAGCGCCGTTGGAATCTCGAATGATTTTGCAGAAGTCGCATTCCGCGAATGGGTTTCTGTTGTGGATAATGGAATCTATGCTGATGACTCTCTCCCCCCTGAACTGGAATTATGGATTGAGGGACACAGAGGAGAGGATAATCCTGTTATACATGGAAATGCCGTACTCAGGGCTTCTGCCTCTGATTCCAGTGGTATCTGCGCAATGGGCGGCGGTGCCGGACGCTCAATACTGATGAGTCTGGATTCGCAGGGTTTCGATATCAGCCGGTACTTCACGTATCGACCTGACAGCCATACTCATGGCGAGATAGAATACACTGTTCCCGAACTGGCAGATGGATCTCACAGGATTATCCTCGTCGTATGGGACGGCATGGGCAATTCAACACGAGATACTCTTGATTTTGCGATCACCGGATTATCCACCGAGCTTCTTTCTTCCGTTTTCGTGTATCCCAACCCGGGATCAGGGCAGCGCTGTTTCAGTTTTGAAACCGCAACATCAGGTACAGCCAGCGTCACGGTTTATACGATTTCGGGGAGAGCAATATGGAGAAAGACAATGTCCTGTGGAGAGGGATATAATCAGATTATCTGGGACGGCCTGGATACCGATGGCGATGAACCCGCGTCGGGAGCTTACATCTTCAGAATTGAATTTTCCGACAGTGAGGGCGCTTCAAGCTCGGTCACTGATGTTCTTGCTGTCATTCGCCAATCAGGCCGATGAGAAAGACAATGACAGAATTATCATCAGAGAAATTAATTGATGAAACCACAAAAATGCTCGCAGACGCTGAGATGCCGGTTATTTCCACCGGAGCCGGAATGTCCAGCGAGAGCGGAGTTCGGACTTTTCGCGGCGAGAATGGCTACTGGCGCGAACACAGGGCAGAGGATCTTGCTTCTCCGGAGGGTCTCAGGAAAGATCCCGAACTGGTGTGGAAATGGTATGGAGAAAGACTTAAAGCATACGAGGATATTCAGCCGCACGCGGGCTATCACGCTCTTGTACAGCTTCAGGAACGAATCGGGAAATTGCCGGTGGTGACGCAGAACGTTGACGGACTTCTTCAGAAGGCAGGGCTGACTGATGTGGTTGAACTTCACGGCAGCCTCAGAACCGCTTCATGTATGAACAGATGCGGAGCACGGCCAGTTCCCATTACCGAGGAATTGTTTGAGAGTCTTCCTCCTCGCTGCTCATGCGGAAGCATACTCAGGCCCGATGTAGTGCTTTTTGGAGAACAACTTCCCGAGAAAGCACTGAGGAGAGCGTTCGACCTCGCTGAAAGCTGTGATCTTATGCTTGTTGTCGGAACATCCATGCTTGTCTATCCGGCAAGTTCTCTTCCCTTGTTCGTTCTTCGCAGGGGAAAGCCTGTAATCGAGATAAATCCGGAAGAAACACCTCTTACTTCTCTGGCCGGAGTAACAAGTATTCATGGCGCAGCAGGGCAGATTCTTCCGCTTCTGGTTGAGGGGGTATAACTCAGATGATTGCGGTATTACTCTTTTGTACTCTTCTTTCTCAGTTCTCACTTTCTTCGCCTGTTGATCCTGCCAGTGGCTATTCCGCAGTCTTAACTTTCAATAATCCTAAAATTATCAATACTGAATATGGCAGTTACACTGTATTTGAAAATGCGGGATTAAGAAGTATCGCGGGAGAACCTGTCCGCCCCGCTGTGACGCTTTTAATTCCTGTTCCTCCCGGCTCGACCCCTTTGCTTCATTTCAATGCTTCAGAATACAGATCCACAGGTATGGAAGGGGAACAGGCCAGAACACCTGTCCTGGTGGGAGAAGGACTTGAAACCAGAGAGATCCCTGCTGAACCTCGATCAGCGGTTGGGACTCATGTTGTCCTTGAAGGAGTTATTCCCGTTGCCGGTTCTCAGATGGCCAGGGTCAGCGTTTATCCGATAGTAGGTTCAGGCGCCGGTACTTTTGCCTCCAGAATAGAACTTCAGATTTCCTGGCGACCGGTTCCCGGAGGAATACCGGTAGAGCGTAACCGGCTTCTGAGGCTTATTGCTCCGGCCGGTTCATTCTACTGGCCTGACAGAGAAGATGCTTCGGTTGATGATATTTTCTGGGGCAGACCGTGGGCAAGAGTTTCCATAGAGGAAACAGGCGGTTACATCGTTTCCGGCAGTGATCTGCAGAATGCCGGTTGTGAAGCTGTCGGATCTCCCTGCTCTTCACTCAGATTGTTCACGGGTCCCGGCATGATGTTCAGTCTGGAGCCTGATGAGGAACACAATCTTTCTGAAGTTGCTGTTACAGTTATCGATCAGAACAGTGATGGAGTATTTGATCCGGAAGACACGATAGAATTCATAGGAAGAGGGCTCAGCCGATGGGAACTTACCGATGAAGAACTCACCAGACTTCAGCACAGGTATGCAACACACAACGTATACTGGCTGACATGGGGCGGGGAGGACGGTCTTCGAACGGGTTCGATCCCAGGAGATCCTGACACTTCACCCGAATGGGGAGAGAGCATTCGTTCGGATATCTGGCTGCGGGAGGAGCACGTCTGGAGTCCCGAAAAGGAAACACACACCGGCTGGTTATGGGAAACCGTAGAGGAAGGCGGAAGCATTACAGTGCCATTCCAGGTGGAGAGTTCCGGTGGGAGAAGCAGTATAGAAGTCGCTCTTTGTATGGACAGTTCTCAGTTACACGAGGTAATTCTGTATCTTAATGGAACAGAAATACTTACCGATTCATGGTACGGCTCAGGTGAACGGCTGCTCCAGGTTGAAGACCTGCTTCTGTCAGGGTCATGCTCTCTGGAAATAAGATTCATTGAAGATGCGGGTGATGGCACAATGGGGCTCGCTTCGGTGCACGTCGAGTATCCCGCGCTTCCGGGAAATGTATCCGGAACACAGTTATTCCCTTCAAGAGAGAAGACAGGCAGGTACAATTTTGGAGTCAGTGATGTCTCCTCTGGCTGCAGTGTATTCGATATCTCGAATTTTGATGCTCCACTTCTTCTGAGCGGCACCGAATACAATGCCGGGCGACTTGATTATTCTTTTGATGTTGACAGTTTCAGCGTTTTCATTCTCATGGATTCCGGAGATTGGCTTTCGCCTGATTCCATAAGATCCACTGACCCTGGAAGGCTTGTTGGAACGGTTACTGACGGTGACAGACTTTTCGTCGTTCATCCATCGCTTTACGATGGAGTATGGGGAATGGTCACGCTGAGCAATGAGGATGGGAACAGTCCTGTTGTCGCTGTAACTTCCGAAATATATGATGAATTCGGACAGGGAGTTGCCGACCCGGGTGCGATAAGATCAGCAGTACGATGGGGAATTGACAGCTGGTCTTCCGGGCTGGAAGGAGTAATTCTCACAGGCGACGGGCACTATGATTTTCTGGGATACACGACTACTCAACCTGTGATGATCCCGCCATGGATCATACTCGGCACTTCAAGATCGGACTGCCAGGATGATCTATACGTCATGACTCATGAAAACTCCGTCCTTCCTGAGATTCCCATTGCGCGGATGCCGGTTGATAATCTGTCAGAGCTGGGAACGTGCACGGCAAAACTGCTTGCGTATTCGAGTGGTCAGAACCGCGGCACATGGATGAACAGAGCTCTTCTTGCAGCCGATGACGAATGGGGCCAGGGCTCATCATGGAATGAAACCGATCATACGAATGATACCGAACACATCGCTGAGGAAGTCCTTCCCAGGCACATAGACAGAGAGAAGTTCTACCTCATAGAGTATCCATGGCCTCCCGGATCATGGTCCCCCGATGGTCCTCATCCTGACAAACCGGAGGCAAGGGAAAGCTTCATTGAGACATTCAATCAGGGATTCGCGTTCATTACATACATGGGGCACGGCGCTGCCGGCCAGATAGCGCATGAGAAAATGATGCTGTCCGAGGATGTCGGCAGATTGACAAACGGATCGAGACTGCCGGTGTCATTCTGGTCGACCTGCGATGTGGGACATTTTGACATTCCCGGTACCGACGCGATAGGGGAAGCAATTGTTACTCATCCTGCAGGCGGGTGTATTTCATCTGTAGCCGGAACAAGGGGAACTTACGGTAACCAGAACTACAGCTATTTCAGAAGTATCGTTGATTCGCTTACCAACAAACCCGGACTTAACGTTGGCGATGCAGTATGGCAGTCAAAACTTGCCCTGTCTGGTTCATACCAGATAAACAACAGATTCTATATCATGTTCGGTTATCCTGACATGCCGCTGCCTCTGCCTGAACCTTATGGCTCTGTCTCAGTGAACGGTGACACACTCAGAAGCGGAGAGTTCAACAGTATAACCGGAAGCGGATTCCAGCAGGATGGATTGGCTTTTCTCGAAATACTCGAGTCTTCCTGGTACACAACCTACACCTGTCTCGGGGGAGCGCTCATCGAATACCTCAGGTACGGAGGTACCGCCTTCAGGGGAACTGTGACCGTCAGCAACGGAGGGTTCGAGCATGACTGCTTTACTCCCCTTCAATCAACGACCGGTGATCTCGCAAGGATCGCCGCGACTGTTATTTCCGGTGAGACTGATCTTTGCGGAGCTAAGGACCCGACAGTTCTGATCGAGGGTGCCCCCTCCGGAAATGATCTGGAAGGTCCGGATGTTACCATGTGGCTCCGGGGTTACGATGGAGTTGAACATCCGGAAGTAACGGGGGATATAACTCTTGAAGCTGAGATAAGCGATTCCAGCGGGATCTGCCTTCTTGGCGGTTCCGGAAGGCAACTCAGTCTTTTCATAGATGGTAATGGAAGTGATGTGAGCTCCTGGTTCTCCTACCACAGAGGGAGTTCCACAAGCGGCAGACTCACATATGACATAGAAGCGCTTTCTCCAGGAGAGCATACCATCATTCTCTGGAGTATTGACGGGGTTGGAAACAGTTCAAGGGACACACTTAATCTCAGCATTCTGGAAGATCAGGACCTCAGTATCACTGAAGCTCTTATATATCCCAATCCCGGATACGGGCAAAGGTGCTTCAGTTTCAGAGTATCCGAGGATTCAGAAGTAAGCGTATCTATTTTCACAGTTTCAGGAACGAAGATAGAGGAATTGTCCGCTACCTGCGTTCAGGGTTACAATCAGATTCTCTGGAACGGATTTGACCATGACGGTGATTCTCTTGCCTCCGGCTCGTATATTTACAGAATAGAGGCAAACGCTCTTGGATCTTCGGTTTTCAGCAGAACTGTTGCTGTAACCGGAATACTCGCTGTCACAAAGGAGGATTAATTTTGACCGAGCCATCTGATGACAAAATAGACTGGCTCTGGAAACAGGTTGAAAAAGCCAGGAAAGAGAATAATCATGAAATGGCAAGAGAAAGCCTGGAAAGACTTCTTGCCGACCCCGCTGTGCGCGAAACATCTGATGAAGACCTTGCAAACCTCAATCTCAGCCAGCTTGACCTTGATGAGGGACGCTCCAGGGAAGCGGCTCTGAGGCTTTCAAATTTCAAATGGCATGGTGTTCCCGGCCCCGCCGGATTACTGCTTACATCCGATGTTTATCTCAAACTCGAATGGTTTGAGCAGGCCAGGGAAGCACTCGAAGAGTATCTGGATATACTGCCGGAGGATCTTGATGCCCGCAGGAAACTCGGGCTTGTTCACCTGATGCTTAACAACGATGAAGAAGCGCAGCGCTTTTTGCTGGCAACAGCTCGCAGGGAAAAGTACCGTATACCTGCAACTCTTACTTATCTGGCAATGCTGGAAGCCAAGACTGGACACATTGAAGAAAGCCTTCACCTGCTTCTTCAGGCAAAGGAGCTGGCTCCGCAGGATGAGAGGATCGAACATACACTCCTTCGAATAGAATCTCTCAGAGTCAGTCTGAAACGAAAAGCCCTCCATCATTACGACCTTCCAATTGAAGATCTGGTCGCGGGAATGGTAAGTGGAATGCTGGAACTCCACGGGTACTCAGGAGAGAAATCCCGGCAGGCTCTTGATATCTGGAATAGCTTCTGTTCGAAAGTTACCCCCCGTGGAAGGAAACCTGCGATATGGGCTGCTGCTCTTGAATACGCGGTGACAAAGTACGGCCCGCATTTCACTCAGAGGCAGCTGGCTCTGGAGTACGAGATTTCCGTTTCACAATTAGGTGAACACTACCTCGCAATCTCGGAAGCAGTCGACCTGGATTCAATTGTCAGCACTGATCTGCTGGTGGAAACCGAGAAAGCCGGATCCGGTCTGTCAGGTCTTGTAAGAAGGGAAGAAATGTCGGAAGTGATTGCCCTGGTCGCAGGCAGACTTGATGAATTTGAAGGTCCCGGAGAAGTATGCTCCTGGGTGTTTGACAGGATCGAACCCATCAATGAAGGCGAACGGAGAGAAATAGAGGACTTCCTCAGCTTCCTCTGGAAAAGAAAATAGGGGTCAAACCTTGTATTTTAACATTATGTCATATTATTTATATGTATATAATATTAAACATGCATAATATCAATAACCAAAAGCATTATCCTGTCGGATTCCTTTCGGGAGCGGGTATGTTTCCAATATCGTAGCCGAACTGACGAAGAATTATCCATGTTCTTCCATCGGAGAGTGGTGAGACAATCAGTGGATCTGTGAACCTGCTCATTTAACAACTTCCTCTACACGAATGTCAAAGTTAGCCATAAATGCTAATTTAAGACCCCGGACTGTTAGTCTTATAATTCAAAACCTGATTCTAATATTGAATTCACGACCTGACCCTGATATATTACTGATTCTGTGATTTTCAGGCAATCTACAAAATGAAAGGTTCTGTATGAATTCCGATAAGTATGTCTATTTCTTTGGTGGAGATGAAACCGAGGGTAACCGTTCCCAGAAAGAGCTTCTTGGCGGTAAGGGCGCTAACCTGGCTGAGATGACCCGACTGGGGCTTCCTGTGCCGCCTGGATTTACGATATCAACTGAAGCTTGTGCAAGTTACTATAACATTGGAAATGAAGGAAGCTGGCCGGATGAACTTGAACAACAGATTCGAGAGAAACTGGTTCAGCTGGAAGAAATGACCGGAAAGAAATTCGGAACCGGAAAAGATCCTATGCTCGTTTCTGTAAGGAGCGGAGCTGCTGTTTCCATGCCGGGTATGATGGATACTGTGCTTAATCTTGGTTTGAATGAGAATTCCATAGCCGCAATCATTGAAAAGACAGGCAATTCCAGATTTGTTCTTGATGCATATCGAAGATTCATTCAGATGTTTGGTAATGTAGTCATGGGCATTCCGCATCATGCGTTTGAAGAAGCAATTGACCGGATGAAAATCAGTAGAAACGTAGATCTTGATACAGATCTATCCAGTGATGATCTGAAAATTCTCGTTGACGAATTCAATAGCATATACAATAAGGAAATTGGTGAACCGTTTCCTGCTGATCCCTGGGATCAGCTGAGGTTGTCAATCGATGCTGTATTTGGTTCCTGGAACAATGCCAGAGCAAGAAAATATCGTCAGATCAACGGGATCACAGGGCTTATTGGAACTGCGGTTAATGTCCAGATCATGGTCTTTGGCAATATGGGTGAAAGTTCCGGCACAGGTGTCTGTTTCACGAGGAATCCCGCAAACGGAGAAAACACTTTCTACGGTGAATATCTTATGAATGCACAGGGTGAGGACGTCGTTGCCGGTATCAGAACACCAGAACCAATTTCAACTCTTCGAAACGTCAATGAAGCAGCATACGAAGAACTGCTTTCAATAAGAACTGTACTTGAAGAGCACTATCTCGACATGCAGGATATTGAGTTTACCATCGAGGAGGGAAAACTCTATCTCCTGCAGACAAGAACAGGCAAGAGAACGGTATTTGCCGCTTTGAATATTGCTGTTGATATGGTTGAAGAAGGTTTGATTGATAAAAAAACTGCACTGAAAAGGATTCCGGCAAACGCGTTCAATCAGCTCTTCGCTCCGGTTCTTGACAGAAAGAGCAAGGAACATGCGGATCTTCTCACAACCGGTCTGAACGCCTCTCCCGGCGGAGCATGCGGTCGCGCCGTCTTTACCGCGGATGAAGCGGAAGAATGGGCATCAAGAGGAGAAGATGTGATTCTCTGCAGAAAGGAGACAAGCCCGGAAGATATCGGTGGCATGTCGGTGTCGAAGGGAATTATCACTTCAAGAGGAGGAATGACATCTCATGCAGCGGTTGTTGCCAGAGGAATGGGACTTCCATGTGTTGCCGGTGCAAGCAGCCTTATTGTCGACAGCGTATTGAAGAAGATGGTCTGCGGAGAAAAAGAGATCGCGGAAGGTGATCTGGTTGCGCTGGATGGCTTCACAGGAAAAATATATGCCGGTAAAGTAGAAGTCCAACCTTCGGAGATATTGTGCATTTCCATGGGTGAGGATGATCCGAATGAATCAAGACTATTTATGAATTACTCCATTCTGATGGACTGGGCTGACGAATACAGAAGGCTTGGTGTGCGAACGAATGCTGAAACGGTAAAGGACACGAAAACAGCTGTCGATTTCGGAGCGGAAGGCATCGGTCTCTGCAGAACAGAGCACATGTTCTTTGAAGGCGACAGGATTATCTCCTTCAGGAAGATGATACTGGTTGCTGAAGAAGTTAAAAGCCTTCGGGAGAGAATCGCTGCTTCTGCTGATGATACTTGCATCCTGGTGGAAGAGCTTGAAGCACCTCTGACGGATTACAACGAAGCCATAGAAGAGCTGCTTCCACTGCAGCGTGGAGATTTTATACAGATATTCCGGGAACTCGACGGTCGTCCTTGTACGGTAAGACTTCTTGATCCGCCACTTCATGAATTCCTGCCGCATGACAGTCAGGGGCAGCTTGAAATGGCCAGAGAGATGGAAGTGCCTATTGAGAAGATTCAGAGAACCGTAGAAAAACTTCATGAATTCAATCCAATGCTCGGTCATAGAGGGTGCAGGCTGGGTTTGACATATCCGGAAGTTTCCGATATGCAGGTTAGAGCTATTATGGAAGCAGCAATCGAAGTAAAAGAAAGCGGTACTGAAGTCCTGCCTGAAATCATGATTCCACTGGTTGGACACCCACGGGAACTCGAGATTTCCCGCGCTCGTGCGCAGGATGTGATAGATACAGTATTAAATGAAAAGGGTTTGCCTGCTGATTTCATCTATTATCGTATCGGCACGATGATCGAAGTACCACGAGCTGCTGTTGATGCGGCGAGGATAGCTGAATACGCTGATTTCTTCAGTTTTGGTACAAACGATCTTACGCAGATGACTTGCGGATTCTCAAGAGATGATGCTGGAGCTTTCCTGGGTGATTATGTCAGGATGGGCATTTATGAAAAGAATCCCTTTACATCCATTGATATAAATGGTGTAGGCAAGTTAGTCGAAATTGCAGTAACCGAAGGGAAAAGAGTTAGACCTGATATTAAGATCGGTGTCTGTGGTGAACATGGCGGAGATCCTGAATCAGTCTGGTTCTTCAACTCGATTGGATTGGATTATGTATCCTGTTCTCCGTTCAGGGTTCCGATTGCAAGGCTGGCTGCAGCTCAGGCAGCGATTGACTCCGGAGCGCAGGACTAGATTCGGTATTGATCGCGATTCTTCATGATGAGCCTGTATATACGGCGTTGCAGTAAAGGACTGGCGTAATATGCAGACTTGGAATAGTATTTAGATTATGCCAGGGAATAAGACAGTTCTAATTGCGGATAATGATGCAGGACTCCTGCAGATTCTTGGAAAAGTATTAAGGCTCGAAAGCTACGATGTAAAAACGTGCAGTACCGGAATAGAAGTGATTTCCAGAGCTGTTACCTCAAATCCTTCGCTGGTTGTGTGCGGGTACTTCTTACCTATGCTTGATGGGCTGAGGGTGTGCCGATATCTCAAAGGGGAATCGCTTACATCTGAAGTTCCCTTCCTTTTATTGACACCAGGACTGGATGCTTCCCTTCGCTTAAGGGCTGAGTGGGCTGGAGTTGACGTGATTGAGGAACTTCCCATTCGGCCGGAATCTTTTTTATCGATTTGTGAAACTCTTATGGAGAGGGATTCTTCATTTGTAGATTACCATCTTGAAAGAAGTAATCCGCCTGACAGAGAAGCTATACTGAATAAGCTCTGTGGTTATCTGGAAAACAGAGTAAACAGACTTGAGGCGACATGGAAACTGACTGAAGAGCTGGGTAGAACCATGAGTGTCAAAGATATATTCAGAAGAATGGCAAATGGAATACTTACAGGGCTTGGTTTTGACAGAGTATGGGTCTGTCGATATCTCTCTGAAACAGATGAACTCGTCACTGAAGCTGCATTGGGAAGAAACCTGTCCGATATTCCAAAATCCCTTCATGTACGTGAATACCATGATCTTCCTGCAGGAATTGCCATTCGGGAACTGCGCCAGATTCAGTCCAGCGAAGTTGATATAACTAATGAAAGAATGTGGTGGGCAGGCTCAAAGGATTACATAGATACACCGCTTGTTGCAGCAAGACGTCCAATTGGTCTTATCAGATGTGATAGATACGTGACTGGAAGAAAGATAGAAAGTACCGATCTGGAAGCGTTAAGGCATTATGCCGTGCATACAGCCGAAGCAATTCTTAATGCGACGGTCCTGGAAGAAGTGACTGATGAGCGGGAACATATGTCCGCTATTATGAACAGCCTTGATTCAGGAATCCTTGTTGTTGATAATTCCGGTTTTCTTCTTCAGGTCACTCCAAGAGCCTGCAAATTATTTGGCAAGATCGCGAACGACCTTATAGGCAAGAGGTTAAGGGAAGTGCTTCCTGTCCTGATATCCGATAAAGACAATTCTTTCAGTACTACTCTCGAAGAAGAAAGACCCTTACTCAACAGACAGGTTCATATCGGTAAGGTTGGACAGGAAGATCAGGTGCTGAATGTAAGCTATATACCGTTCCAGCGTGCAGGTCATTTCGCCGGTGTTGTCATTATGGCGGGTGATGTCACAGAGGAATACATGCTCAGAGAGAATCTCAGAAAAATGAATGAGGAACTTGAAACTATTTCTGTGATCGGAAGAGAATTGAACTCAACACAGGATTTGGAAAAGATATGCCGTGAAGTAACGTCGGCTCTGCGGAGATTTTTTCCTTCAGAAGCTGTTGCTGTTTTTCTTGCTGAAGGTAATAGAGATGATTTGATTCCCCATTCACTCAAGGTTGCTGTAACCTCCGGATACGATTCGGAGATTGATCCTACAGGCCTTACTATCCGAATCAGAGAACAAATTGCAATGGGCAGAATAAAGTCCGATAGCAATGTGTCATCCGGAGTGGTTGCCGCTTCTATCTCATCACGGAAACCTGTCAACATTCAACAGACCAGAGAAGATATCAGGTATGTGGAAAACATCGGCAGCACAAGAAGTGAACTCGCTGTTCCAATGATAGTGCAGGATCGAGTAGTAGGTGCCATTGATATTCAGAGTCCAATCTCGGGAAGGTTTTCCGCAGAGTCCGAGCGTATCGTTGTTGCCCTGGCGAACCATGCGGCAACAGCAGTGGAGAATGCGATGCTGCATTCCAGAATACTGGAACTCGCAAGAAAGGACAGGCTTACAGGCCTTGGTAATTTGCGGTTCTTTGATGAAAAACTTGAAGACGAATTCAGACGGACTGACAGATCCAGTTTTCCTTTCTCTCTTATCATGATGGATATAGATGACTTCAAACATTACAATGATTCATGGGGTCACCCTATGGGAAATACACTGCTTACGACAGTAGTACAAGCTATGTCTGAAGCGATTCGAGAAGTCGATATTCTTATCAGATATGGTGGTGAAGAGTTTGTCTGTATTCTTCCATTCACTAATGAAAGGGAATCCGTTGAAATTGCCGAGAGGATAAGAAAGAGAGTGGTTGAATCCTCCTGCCGAATTCCTCACTCTGAACAGCAGCCTCTGGGGAAAGTCAGTATCAGTCTTGGAGTTTCAACATACCTTACAGATGTGAGAGACAGGGATATGCTGCTGAAGTATGCTGATCAAAGGATGTACATGGCAAAAAGAGCAGGTAAGAACAGAGTTGTTGCCCCTGCTCTTGGGAATTGCCAGTTCGGTGGATGATCCGGTACATGTAAGATGATAATTCCTGAAAGATGTTATGACATATGACGTAGTTCTCAGAGCGGGATTTGAATCGTACGACAGAAGCGAACTGATTGATGCGATTCTAATGATGCTTGAACAGGCTGGAGGATGGCCGGATTCGGTTGTTCCGGGTGCTGAAGTTCTTCTAAAGGTTAATATGCTCTCTGCAAAATCACCTGAAAGAGCGATAACAACACACCCGGAGGTTGTTGCCGCTATGGTTATTCTGCTGCGTAACGAGGGGTGTACAGTTACTGTAGGAGATAGTCCCGGTGGAGCTGTAAAAGGAGTTGAAAGATACTGGAAGAACTGCGGGTACTCCCGGATTGCTGAAGAACTCGGATTTGAACTGGTTAATTTTGAAAAAGCAGGATGTATTCGAAAGACAGTCATGAGCAGAACATACGATATTGCATGTCCAGTTCTCAAATGCGATGTATTGATAAATATGTGCAAGTTCAAAACACACGGACTCTGCAGGCTGACCAATGCGGTGAAGAATGCTTTTGGCGCGATTCCAGGGCTTGGGAAAGCTGTGCTGCACAGTTATGGAATAAGGCCGGTTGATTTATCGCGATACCTTGTTGATATCTACGAGATAGTCAATTTTGATTTAACCATTATGGATGCAATTCTTGCGATGGATGGAAAAGGACCGAGTACCGATGGAACTCCCAGATGGGATGGTATGCTTGGTCTTTCGCGAGATGGTGTGTGTCTCGACATGGTTATGACTGAGCTGGCCGGCCTTGATCCTCTTGAGATCCATACGACCAGAATTGCCCGTGAACGGGGACTGGGGAAGCCACGCTCCGAAATCACTGTATACGGTTTGAAAGAATGTACACTTGAGAATTTCAGGGTACCCGGCGAGAGCTTCTATAATCTGCTTCCTTCTTTCCTGGGAGGAATAGCGAGAATGCTCTTCAAGAAACCACCTGTATCTACAGAGAAGTGTACCGGTTGTGGAATCTGCGCAAGGGGTTGTCCGGTAGATGCGATTGTTATTAAAGATGGCAGAGCAGTGATGGATCGCCGCAAATGCATCATGTGCCTCTGCTGCCATGAACTGTGCCCGGAGCAGGCAATAAAAGTGCGGATTCCTTTTGGGAGGAGCTGAGATGGAAAAACGGAAAACACCTTCCATAGGCCATAGGATTGAGTATGCGCTTGTTCGGATTACCGTTTTTGTAGTAGGTCTTCTACCAATCAGGTGTGCTCTGTCACTGGGCGCATTCATGGGATGGTTCGCATGGAAAGTGCTGAGAATCAGAAGAATTGTTGTACTTGCAAATCTTGAACTTGCATTTCCTGAGAAATCACCTGAGGAACTTAATCGAATTGCGCTTCTATCCTACGAGAATTCCGGACGTTTCATGATTGAATATGCACGACAGTGGAAAATGGATCAGAGCTATATAGAAAAACATGTCATGATAGATAATCCTGAAGCTCTTGAATCCCTTCGCAGTGAAGAGGGGGCGATCGTCATCACAGGGCATTTCGGAAACTGGGAACTTTTCGGTATTGCAAACAAGTATCTTCTTGGAGATGTTGCTTTTCTCGTGGGGCGGCAAAGCAACAGTCTGGTTGATGGGTTTATCAATCATATGCGTTCCATGCACGGAATAGAATTGTATAATCGCAGAGCAGCGGTAAAAGGCGTACTATCATCGATGAAACGGGGGGGATACGTTTGCTGGCTGTCAGATCAGGATGCAGGAGACAGTGGAATAATCGTTGATTTCTTCAATTACCCCGCTTCCACTCCGAGAGGAGCAGCGGCATTTTCCGCGAAGCTTGGAGTGCCGGTTGTTCTGGCTGCGCTGCTCCGAATCGGGAAAAGTCCCGATCACAGGCTGGTAATATCGGAACCAATACGTCCAGAGGGAGATATTCCAAGAGAAGAAGCAGAAAAACAGATTACACAGCAATATACACTTGAACTTGAAAAATTGATCAGAGAAACCCCTGAACTCTACTGGTGGGCACATCGAAGATGGAAAACCACAGGATTGTATAAGGATAGAATATGAAAAGTAAAGTCGCTGTACTGAGAACAACACCTGATACTGTTCTGGAGGATTATCACAGGCTTCTCGAAAGTATTGATTATCTGGACTTCCTGGATAAAAGCCAGGATGTTCTGCTTAAGATTAACGTATCATGGCATCACTGGTATCCAGCCTGTTCAACGACACCATGGCAGCTTGATGGTGTGATCAGAAGCCTTCTGAAGGATGGTTACAGTAAAGACCAGCTTGTTTCCACTCATAACAGGACCGTTGTCGTCAGTGATAAGAAGGGGGAAATTAAAAACCATCTCAGGCAGGTCGATGAAGACCTGCATGGAATTCGAAAGGTAAGACTTTACGAAAAACCTGTAAAGTGGGTTGAATTCAAACCGGACAAGCCTTTCAGAGTACTGGGGAAGATCTTTCCTGATGGTGTGAAAGTTCCGGATGTTCTCATAGGAAAAAATATTATTCATCTTCCAACAATGAAGACACATGTATTTACTACAATCACAGGTGCAATGAAGAACGCTTTCGGTGGCCTGCTAAGTGAGCGTCGTCACTGGACACACAGTGTAATACACGAAACCCTGGTTGATCTTCTCAGAATACAGAAGGAGATACATCCCGGTATTCTTGCCGTGATGGATGGAACATTTGCCGGAGAAGGACCAGGACCGAGAGCGATGATTCCCCATGTTAAGAATTACATTCTGGCTTCAGCGGATCAGGTGGCAATTGACGCGATAAGCGCAAAAATGCAGGGGTTTGATCCAATGAAACTTGATTTCATAAGGCTTGCTCACGAAGAAGGACTCGGGGTTGGAGATACAACGGAAATCGAGGTTGTAGGAGAAGACATATCAAAGGTGAACTTCCATTTCGTACAGACAGAGACTTTCGCAAGCAGAGGACAGAAAGTTATCTACCACGGATGGCTGAAACCTCTGGAGAATATTTTACTTAGAAGCCCCATTGTTCCATGGTCTTTTTTCGCAAGCAGATTATATCATGATGTATTCTGGCTGAATCTTGTAGGCAAAAAAAGAATCAGGGAAGCTCTCGCGACTCCGTGGGGAGAGCTGTTCAAAAAGTATGCTTCAGTTGAAACCATGCCAGATCCGAAGGGGCATGAAAGTGGAGAGTAGACCATAATGCCGGTTAAGCAGGCAGTTCTCGGGTGCGGGAGATGGGGGAGCTTTCATCTCTGGTATGGATCCAGAGTGGGAAATACAATGCTTGGCTGGGAACCCGGAGACGCGCCGGGTTTTCGTGAGCTTCAGAAAACCGGAAAAAACAGGTATCTCGAGCTTCCCGATAATATCCGTCTGACCACAGATCTTAAAGAAATATCTGCCTGTGACATAATAACTATAGCGGTTCCCGCTCAGGAATTTAGAAAACTTGCATCAAAACTATCTGACATCGATCTGTCAGGTACAGATATCATTCTTTGTATGAAGGGTATAGAAAAAGTAACCGGATTGAGATTGTCCGAAATTGCTGATCAGGAAGGCCTGAATTCGCGAAGTCTTTCTCTATGGGTAGGCCCGGGACACCCGCAGCAATTTGTAGCTGAAGTACCCAGTTGTATGCTTATTGCATCCGATCGCGATGATAACGCTATTCGCATATCCAGGCTGATGAGCAGTGATCTGATACGATTTTACTGGTCACGGGACATGATTGGTTGCGAAGTGGGAGCTGCTGCCAAGAACGTTATTGGAATAGCAGCTGGAATTCTTGACGGACTCAAGCTGTCGGGTCTCAAAGGTGCTCTCATGGCCCGTGCTCCACAGGAAGTTGCCAGGCTTGTTGCAGCCATGGGCGGTGACTGGAGAAGCGTATACGGGCTTTCTCACCTGGGTGATTATGAGGCTACCCTGTTTTCTCCCTTAAGTCATAACAGGATATTTGGAGAAGCGTTCGCCTGCGGAACCGTTGAAGGAATATCGGGACTGGCAGAGGGAGTGGACACATCCTATGCTATAATGACACTTGCTGACAAATACGGTGTAGATATGCCCATTACCCGAACTGTCAGGAAGATACTTGATGGAGATTATCCAATCAGAGAGGCTATTGCTGAACTCTTCTCAAGACCCGAGAAGGAAGAATTTCCTGAGAGTTTCATGAAGATGGGAGCAAGAGACTGAACAGAATTACGTACCTTGATAATCTTACTGTGATGCCTGTTAATGAAAAGGCAATCAAAGCGTTTACTGCGGTGATGAAAAAAGGATATGGCCACCGCCGCAGCAGTAATCTGCCTGGAAGAAAAACCCAGAAATTCGTGGAAGAAGCAGGTGCTCTGATTGCCGAATTCGCAGGTGGCGCAAGAACATTATTCTATTACGATGGTGGAGTGGCAAACGGTCTTTCCATAATTTCCATGGGAAGGAAGGCAAGGGAAAAAAACAGGAAACATATAATTTCATCTCCGGTTGAGCATTCTTCTGTCATTGAAGCACTCAGGATGCTCAGAGTAGAGGGATCCAGCATCACTATTCTTCCGGTCGGCAGTGACGGCAGGATTATTCCTGAGTCATTGAAGGATGCAATGAATGATGAAACCGGACTTGTAACAATTGCGTGGTCAAGTGGTATTTCAGGCATTATTCAACCTGTTGAAGAGCTCGCGGCGATAGCTCATTCGAATGGAGCTTTTTTCCACTCCGATGCCTGTAATGCAGCGGGGAAGATCGAAATTGATTTATCCAGTACTGATATAGACGCAATTACTGTTTCTTCGCAGAAAATCGGTGGACCACCGGGGGCAGCAGCAGTTGTAATAACTGATTCTGATCCCTGGTTGATGAGTAACGCTCCGGAATTCTCCTGCATGATGAATATTCCCGGAATTTCCGGAATGACTGCTGCTATTGATATTATCAACACCGGCATTGTTCCCAGAGCAAGGATAGTAAATCAGCTTCGAACAGATCTGCTTGACGGTCTTGATTGTAATGGAATTAAATACTCCATCATCGGAGATTGTACTGATAATCTTCTTCCGGGAACGGCTTTACTGAGTATGAGGAGAGTGCCGGATAGATTCCATGCGAAGCTGGAGAATGCAGATATCGTTCTCCCATCGCACAACTCCTCAGAAAGACTTGCTTATCTGGAGAATACAGGCAGAGACATATCCAATCCGGACAGATATCTGGGTTTTTCAATCAGTCCAGAGAATAATATTGTTGATATTGAGCATTTCATCAGGGCTGTTTCCGAAATCTGCTTCGACAGCAAAAGGTGAGAAATATGAAGACAGGATTACCAGTATTGCTTACGGTCATACTGATTTTTGCAGGATCAGTCCAGGGAACTGCTCCTGCATGTTCAAGCAGATACTTCTGGGTTGTGAGAGATGGACTGACCAGCCCTGAAGCGATAGATGCGCTTGTAGAGAACGCTGCTGAAGCTGGAGCGAATGGTCTTATCGTTCAGGTAGTAGGCAGAGCGGAAGCCTACTACGATTCCTCCATACTTCCACTTGCTGCTTTTCAGGAGGATTTCGATCCGCTTGAATATATTATTATGAGAGCTCGCCCTCGAGGAATGGAAGTTCATGCATGGGTAAATGCGTTTCTTGTTTGGTCCGCTCCGCAGCCTCCTTCCGATTCAACGCATATCTGGCACTCCCACCCTGACTGGTTTATCGCTGATAGATATGGTCGATCAAGCAGAGATTACTCGCGCACGGAATGTGAGGAAAAAGGACTTGTGGGAGCTACTCTGTCTCCATCAGTACCCGCGGTTCGTGAATTTATCGCGGATATTGCCGTTGAAATCGCGACTGAGTACAATGTTGATGGAATACACCTTGATTACATTCGCTATCCAAATCCCTTCTTTGGATTTGAATCATCCTCAGTTGAAGCGTTCTATTTCAAAACGGGAAGGGACCCTCTGGATCTCTTCAGGAGGAGCAGTGGCGCGGAAGAACTGTCTGAATTGTGGTCTCAATGGAAAATCAGTCAGGTAACCATGACAGTGGAGACGGTGAGATCCGCTTTAAGAGGAGAATCACCGGAAACACTTCTGTCATGTGCTGTAATGGCTGATCCATACGAAGCTGCAAGCCATTATTCCTGCGACTGGAGATATTGGCTTTCTGCGGGACTTGTTGATTTTGTCTGTACGATGGTCTATACCACAGATTCAGCGAAGGCAAGGGAACTGGCGATTCTTGGAACCGGTATTCATCCATCAAGAGTAGTTCATGGAATAGGTATATACAATCAATCGATTACCTCCGCACTAATTGGTGCGCAAGAAGCACTTGCGCGAAAGTGCAGCGGCATCTGCGTGTTCAGTCTTAACTCACTGTCTTCTGACAGTACATGGATGTTAAGAAATTTCTGGGGCCAGACAGGGCATTCGGAGTATCCGATTGATTCAGCTGTATTTCATTGTGTTTCGAATGATGAAGGATCTGCATTATGAGGCTTGGTGTACTCGCCAGCGGCAGCAGGGGCAATGCTTTTACAGTAGAACATGACGGGGTAATGATTTTCATAGACGCAGGATTGAGCGGAAAGGTTCACACTTCCAGACTTGTTGATTCCGGTTTTTCCGGTATACATCCTCAAGCGCTGTTTGTAAGTCATGAACACTCGGATCATGTAAAAGGTGCCGGGGTGCTTTCAAGAAAGTGGAGGATTCCTGTTTTTGCCACAGAGGGAACATTGAACGCTTCCAGACAAAGACTCGGTAAAATTCAGGAGGTTATTGCATTTCCAAACGGAACCAGCATTGATTTTGGAGCATATTCGATAAGTGCGTTCAGTGTTGCTCATGACGCAGCCGATCCGTCAGGATATGTAATTGAGTGGGATAACGGACGGCTTGGAATCGCCACTGATCTCGGGCAGTCCAGTCCTCTGGTAAAGGAAAGCCTTTCCGGATGTACTGCACTTGTTCTGGAATTCAATCATGATGAAGATATGCTCTGGGAAGGAAATTATCCATGGAGCCTGAAGCAGAGGATTGCGTCAACCACCGGTCACCTCTCGAATCAGGCTGCCGCAGAGCTGTTTGGTTCGGTTAGTCATAAGAATCTGGAGGTATGTGTTCTGGCGCATCTGAGCCAGGAGAACAACCTTCCAGGTTTGGCGGAGAACGCATTAAGAAAAGTAGCGGGAGAATCATTGAAAATCCTGACCGGTATGCAGGATATGGCACTGCCTGCTCTGGATTTACAAGGAGGTAGGTTGCATTGAAATATGCCATGATACTAACATTTGCTGCCATGATAGCGTGCGCAGCCATCGATATTGAACTGGTCGCGACAGGAGGTCCGTCATTTCCCACCGGTCAATGGGGAAACAGTCTGAGTACCGGAGTAGATGTCGGATTGTTCGCGTCCTGGGTCATCACGCCTTCCCTGAAAGTGGGAGGTGGGATTAATGGAAGTGTATTTGGAAGTACTGACCAGGGCTCGGTAACCTTCACTCTTTTGAAACCCGGAATAAACATTGGTTATTACATAAGACCCTGGGGCAATGTATTCAATCCGGGGATAGAGTGCGGATTCGGGATCTGTCGCAGTTCGCTGAGTAATAATAATGGAGCTGATCCTGTATCCTGGGATCCTTTCTGGAGAGTCGGAATGAGATGGGATTTCAGCATGGGAGCAGGCTTCAGGGGAAGAGTTGGAGCAAACTACTCCAGTGTACTTGGTGAGATGGAAACAGGTGATTCATTCATTCTCCTTTTCGGTATTTCCAGGGAGGTGACGCTGTGATGAAGTTACTGATACTGATCCTGTCAATTGTGCTGATCGCGACACTGGTTGGTTGTGACAGGAATCCGTTGTTTTACAGGTTGGGTTCAGACTACTTTCCGATAAGCAGTATAGGCAGCCAGTGGGAGTATTCCATTAATGAGAGCGGCAGTCTGATTGTTACAGTCATTGATCAGACAGAAGTCGGAGAGAGAGCGTGCTACAGGGTTCTTTCCGGAGCGGACTACTCGTACTGGATTGATGGAAGCGGCCAGCTCGAACACTACGAAGATCATCGGGTCATGTTCAATGGATATGAAGTTCCTCTATATCAGGCATGGGTGATATGGCTGGACTGGCCTCTTGTTTCCGGATACACAAGAACTGACAGCATTTCAACATTTGCAGTCAGCCAGGGAGTCACAATAAGCCATGACTGGAAAAGGATTTCAACTGTACTGGGAATTGAAACAAGTCCTGACGGAGAATGGTCGGATTGCTATCATATCCGTCAGTATGAGACGACTGTTAACTGGATACGAGTCAGCGGATTCAACCCTGAGACTACTACAGTAAGCAGGCATATATGGCTTGCTCCGAATGTTGGAATGGTTTCCAGTTCCACAGCTGACAGCACACTGACTCTTGTAGAGTACCATCCGGGAAACTGAAATTGAATTCAGGTCTGGTATTTTCGATCTTTTTCCTGGCAGCGTACGCCTATATTGCTGTCGCTCATAAAAAACGGGGACTTGCAATCTGGATATCCGCTGCTCTGGCCATTTTCTGCAGTCTGATACTGGGATGCTTTGCGGGCTGGCATGAAATGAGCACTGTTTTCTCAGGAATCAATTTCAGTGTACTGCTTATATTCTCCGGTATTCTGCTAATTGCTGAAGTTATTATTGAAGCCGGGATACCGGGACACCTTGCAGCGCATATTGTTACCAGATCCAGGGATTACGGCCATGCAGCCATGTATCTGTGCATTCTTTCAGGGGTGATCTCCATTTTTGTCGAAAACGTCGCAACTGTTATGATCGTTGCCCCCATAGCCCTTGAGGTTGCAAGAAAACTGGACGCGAATCCGGTAGGTCTCCTTATAGGAATTGCAGTTGCCAGTAATCTCCAGGGAACGGCTACTCTTATCGGTGATCCCCCCAGTATGATTCTCGCAGCCGCTGAAAACATGGACTTCAATGATTTCTTTTTCATGGACGGAAAACCAGGCATATTCTTCGCCGTTCAGATTGGAGCCATAGCTTCCTTCTTTGTACTTCACAAGTTTCTCAGAAGAGATCCGCGAGCTTTGCCTGTGGTGAAAATCCCGGATGTAAACAGCTGGTTTCCGGCATGGGTGCTTGCAGGTGTGATTCTCGGACTGGCTGTTCTCAGCTTCTTCTTTCCCGGTGTCGGTCTGGAAGCAGGTCTCCTCTGCGCAGCAGGCGGAGCCGTCGCTGTTATCTGGCACTCTGTTTACAGAAGAAAGCATCCTCGAAACACGTGTGGAGAGAAATATTGCAATCGATCTACAAGAACGATCCTGAGAGGATTTGACTGGGACACACTCTTTCTGCTGGCAGGAATCTTCTTCATGGTTGGAGCTCTGGAGCAGTTTGGAGTCATGGATAAAATAGGCGTATTCCTGGCAGGTGTATCGGGCAACAACCCCCTGCTGGCTTTCCTGTTAATAGTTACAAGCGCTGTGGTATTCAGCGCTTTTATTGATAATGTTCCCTATGTTACCGCTATGATTCCGGTAACACACGCAATAGCGCAGACTCTGGGTGATCTTGGCCAGAGTCACTATTATCTTACATTCGGCTTGCTCATAGGAGCTTGTCTTGGCGGTAATATTTCACCGGTTGGCGCCGCAGCGAACATCGTATCCGTATCCGTTCTGAGAAAGAACGGATTCAAAGTATCCTTCATGGACTTTGTTAAAATAGGGCTTCCCTTCACCCTTGCCGCAACTATTGCCGGAGCCGCGTTCATCTGGTTTGTCTGGGGGCCGTGAGCTATATGAAACACATTAATCTCAGATGGCATATCAATGATCCCGTTACAGTAGTTCACACATATGCGAGTGCTGACGGATCGAACTGGATGAAAGAACTGACGGACGAATGGAAGAGTTCCTTTCTTATTGTTGATTCGGAAGTTGGAAGACTGTTCCATCATCAGCTGCAGTCTCTTTTTTCCACATCTTCCGGTCTTTATCTGATGGATGCCTCAGAGGAACTGAAAAATACGTTTACTCTTGATCAGATCTGGGGAAGCATGGCTGGAGCGGGAGTCCGGAGAGATACTCCTTTAATTGTAATAGGAGGCGGACTGACGTGTGATATAGGTGCAATGGCAGCATCAACTTACCTGAGAGGACTGAGACTCATGCTCGTTCCCACCACACTCCTGTCAATGGTGGATGCATGCCTTGGAGGGAAAACCGGTGTGAATCTTGCCGGAGTAAAGAACCAGGTAGGTACTTTTCACCCGGCAGAGATGATCGTGATATCACCCGAATATCTTGATACGCTCCCTGAGAGGGAATTCCGGAACGGTATGGCAGAAGCATTGAAGACAGCACTGATTGGTGATCCGGGAATCAAGACCATTATTCAGGAAGTGAGTAAGGCAGAATACTCATCAGATCAGATTCTTGAGATGATAGAAAGATGTCTCAAGGTAAAAGGTGAAATAGTCTCTGAAGATCTGCTTGAGAATGGTTCCAGAATGCTTCTGAACCTTGGACATACAGTCGGACATGTTCTTGAGAGCGCGAGTGAATTCAGACTGTCTCATGGAGAATCGGTTGGTCTGGGCATGATTGCTGAAGCCGCTGTTGCTGTCAGATTAGGTGGAAACAGTAATCTTCCGGATGAGATAAAGCACTTTCTGGAATTAAGCGGTCTGCCTACAGAAATCGAGGGAATACCTTCTTCTGAAGTACTCGCCAGACTGCTTCAGCATGATAAGAAAACCCGAAGAAGCGGGCGGATATGGGCTCTCCCCTTCGGCTGGGGTGATTGCAGGTTAACTCATATGACAGCTGATCAGGAAGAGGATATTCTTCCGCAGGTTCTAAGTATTCTGAGGGCGTAAATTTAAATTGAAAAAAATCACCGAGGGCAGTTTCTGGGAGCACCTTGAAGAGATGAGGAAGCGGATATTCATTGTCCTTGGAGTGCTTGCAGGTTCTGTGATAATATCCTTCCTGTTCAGCAGACAACTGATGACACTGGTGCTCAGCCATGGTCCCGAAAGACTCCAGACTCTGGCCCCGGCGGAGGCTTTCTCGGCTCACCTCAATCTTTCGCTTACTGCGGGTATTATTGTTTCTTCTCCGATAATATTCTATCAGTTCTGGAGATTCGTTTCTCCCGGATTGTACAGGAAGGAGAGGAAAACAGCTGTCAGGGCAGCAATTGTATCGGTCATACTTTTTCTTGCGGGAGCAGCATTCGCCTGGCTCCTTATGCTTAAACCGGTGATTGGTGTATTTCACAGTTTTGAAACCGGAAACATCACGGGAGACTGGAGTCTTGCTAATTATATCAGTTTCCTCGGCAGATTCATTCTCCTTTTCGGCATCGCATTTCAGCTTCCAGTCCTGGTGCTTATACTGGTAAGGATGGGGATTGTAACTCCACATTCTCTGGCAAGATTCAGAAGACATATAATAGTAGGACTGCTTATCATAGCAGCTCTGCTGACTCCTCCGGATCCGATGACTCAGATAATGCTGACCCTTCCTCTATATATCCTGTTTGAGCTGAGTCTGATCGTAGCCAGAGTTGGATGCAGAAGAAAAGAAGTATCATGATAAATTCAAATCAGGATACAGAGTCCCTGCGGGATGCATGTCCGGAGAGTGCTTCAAAAGTGGAAATTATCATTCCCGTTTTTAATGAGGAAGGAATTCTGGAGAGTCAGCTTGTCCCGATTCTGGAAATGCTCCCTTCCGGATTTCGAATATCAGTAATAGAGAATGGGTCTACGGACAGCACACCTGATCTGCTGCATAATCTCACCGGAAAGTATCCATCCCTCAATACAGTTTCCCTCACTGATCCGAATTACGGACTTGCCATGAAAACAGGCCTTCTAAAGGCTGAAGGGGATATTCTCATAGTCGATGATCTGGATGTGCTGGATCTTGATTTCTGGATTCGGGGCCTGAAGCTGCTTGCATCGGGTAATGTTGATTTTGTACAGGGTTCCAAGGTTCTTGCGGGGAAAGCTGATAAACGCCCCCTCGTTCGAAAGGCTGCGACTCTCACACTGACATTTCTTCTCAGAGCATTGCTCGGATACGATGGAACGGATACTCATGGCCCAAAGGTGATCTGGAGAAAAGCCATAGAGGGTATTCCCGCCCGGTGCGGATTTGAACTGGACATGTTTCCCACTGAATTCGTAATAAGAGCGCAACGAGCAGAAGTGAATATCCGTGAAATCCCCATTCATCTGAGAGAGATCCGGGCTACGCCGCTGCCGCTGATAAAAAGAATCCCAAGAGCGCTGAGAGATATCTGGCGCCTTCACCGAATAATGAAAGGTGCCGGGGTTTAAAACTTAGCGTTAAGGGTCGGGTCTATAAAATTAGCGTTTCCAATGCTAATTTTTTAGCCCTGACCCGATTTGCTGAATGCTAAGTTTTAAACCCCGGCACCTATTTGCTTCAGAACAACTGTCTCGATAAAAACCGGTTCTGTATCCTCTGTATTCAGTTCTATTATGAGAGAATCTCCAACCGCTTGAAGCGTTACGGCAAATTGATCAGGCTGCTCCCCGGGGATCCACTCGTCCGCATTGGATATATTGGTCAGAACAATGCCTGCACGCATACCCGCTGCTATGGTCACACCCGGAATTCCATTCTGTGTGTGCATAACAGTGTGTTCGTACATGTTGAAGAAATAGGCCGGTATCACGATAGAATCAGCAGTTTTCTCAATTCCGATCAAAGGGCTTTCCGTATTGAACCAGAGTAATCCCTGGTGAGTGTATGGCCGGGTTCCTCTGATGTTTATCTGTCTGTACAGTTTTCTGAATTCCTCTGATGCTGACAGATCTTCCGCAAGCGCGAAACCTATTGGTTCGCCGGCAGCATTGAAACTGATGATATCAGGTTTCTTTTCCAGTATATAGTCAGGGTTGCATATGTTATGCCCTGGAAGACCCTCCCTTTTGTTTTCTCCCTGATTCATAGCCAGATACCTGTCATTCAGACCCAGCATATCAAGTGAGGGCAGTTCAGACCAGTAGGGTAGTGTTCCCGCGGCAGTAACTGCAAGAAGAGGTTCTTTTTCTGCAAAGGCCTCTTTAAGCACAAGACCTATTACCTGCCCATCCCATTCCCATCGTTCTTCCCGGGCTGTACGGATCCTCGAATCGGTGAGCTGAAGTATGATAAAGAGAAGCAGCGCTGCTGCAACCATCATCACTGTACTGAAAACCCTTCTAACCTTTATCTGCCGTAACTCTTCGATGCTGATGCAGGTAAAAAGAACAATCAGTGGAACGAAATGCCTGTATGCCGGAAAGTTATCTCCTCCTATCAATATCAGATAGATGATCCATAATAGTGCCATTGCTGCCGGCAGGAGGGTTCTCGTATGCTTTTTTCGAATAGCTATGATGGTTGCAGCGAAGGAAAACAGTGACAGGGGAAAAAGAACGAATCCACCCCGAAGAATGTATTTCATACCGCAGAAAATGTAATGGGCGGACGGGTGAATCTTGATCCTGGCTGTGTTTGGCAGATAATCCCCATAGTAAGAGAGTCGGAAGCCAAGCTGAAACAGAATAAACAGAGCTGGAAGTACGGCAAGAAGAAAAGATTTTCTTCCATGACCTGAGAAAAGCAGCACCAGAACAGCGGCAAATGTAAAAAGAACTCCGTCAGGTCTTGTTATACACAGAAATGCAAGAGGGATGGAAGAGGTCAGAAATAGTCCGGCATCCGCTTCCCGATGGTCAATTATCCGCCATGTCAAAGGAATGGAGAGTGCCAGTAGAAAGGCAACAAGTGGTTGTTCAAGACCTCCAATAGTCCAGACCGCAATCGGGGCAGATAGAACAGCGAAGAGCAGAACAACTATACATACTCCACGGCTGTTCCTTCTGTAAGTGAAGAGTATGCTGAAAATAACGCCAATCATAGAGAGAATTCCCAGCAGTCTAACTGTGACAACACCATCAATTCCGATGCATACACCGGCCGCTGTTAGAAGAACCCAGAGAAGATTGGAGTATCCTTCCACTCTGGGGCCTTCTGTCCATGTCAAT
Source organism: Candidatus Aegiribacteria sp. (assembly GCA_030620995.1). Classification (GTDB taxonomy): domain Bacteria; phylum Fermentibacterota; class Fermentibacteria; order Fermentibacterales; family JCC-6; genus Aegiribacteria. Next base: position 623 of record JAUXIK010000001.1, on the reverse strand, counting down.
CCGTTACCGCTTGCCAGTCTCCGGGAATAGCGCATGGATATCAGGGCATCATCTGAGATAAAAGGCATGTAGATCAGAGCATTAAGGATAAGTATAGCTGTAAAAGCAAGAAAAACAGCAACAAACTGTTTTTTATCTGTCAGTCGCATCTTCCTGATCCGGTTAAAGTTGTCTCATACAATCATTCAGTGTTTCACGTTATCTTCATTCCACGAACATAATACCGGCACTGATCGGGCAGTGTCAATTTCCCTTTTTCATACTTATCTTGACTGGTAAACATATGTTTACTATTTTAGAGTTATGGAGGAGGCGGGAGCGTGGTGACCAGGTATGATGAACCGGTCGAAATGATCAGTCATTTCACCGGAGGAACAGTGCGGCCGTGCCGTTACAGGTGGAACGGACATGTGTACCATATCGTTTCGGTATCCTCAAAATGGGAAAGCCGCGAGGGAGCTTATCCTCTTTTTCATTACGTTGTACGTACTGAAGGAGAGGATGTTTATGAAATTCATTTTGACACATCTGATCTCACCTGGACTCTTGATTTCCACTACTCCGAATAAATAGTGACTGTCACTACCCGCACTATCTTTCACATCGACATGGACACATACTTT
>JAUXIK010000080.1 GCA_030620995.1 Candidatus Aegiribacteria sp. | reverse complement strand
TGGAGCATCAAGGCTGAACAGAACCATTACAAGTTATCTGCGGAACCACATCCAGTTTTCTTTCTTCCCGGAAAAGCAGAGTAATGGTTGAGGATTATCCGCTTACAGATGTTTCTGAGGTGTTGTCCAGTTCTCGATCTCCAGGCCGTCAATTCTTCGGAAATGCTTTTCATTGTTTGTAATAAGAACCAGATTGTGGGTGATTGCAGTTGACGCAATCATAAGGTCCATGTCATCAATGATCATTCCTGATTGCTCCAATGAAACTTTCAGGTGGCCGAAGGTTTCCATTACAGCGGATGATATATTGATTACCGGGAATATTTCTGCCAGTCTGTGAACCTTTGCGAGATTCTTTTCCGCACTTTTTGATTTGCATGCACCATAGATTAGCTCTCCGTATGTTATTACAGATATTGATTTTGGGAAGTTCCTGCTGAGCCTGAATTTCTTATTCACATTCTGATGGTTCTTCAAGCTGTAGATGATTATGTCTGTATCAATCAAATAATTCATTTGCATTCCCGAAACGAGATGAATTTCTTCTATTCTCCCTTATCTCGCTAATTATCTCTTCAGCATTCTTGTCACCTTCCCAGCTTCCAGCAAGCTGAAGAAATTCATCAGTGGGATTCAGATCAAAGGATTTCGGCTGCGATAAATACTTCTCCAGAATATGAACTACTTCCTGGCTGATCGATCTCTTCTCACTTTTGGCAAATGCCCGGATTGATTCATACAACCTGTCATCAATATCTTTTACCTGCAAATTCGCCATTTCACACCTCCAATGCTAATCTAACACTTTTCATGAACTTTGCATAGTATTTCATGCGCGGGAATTCCTGACACTGTGAAGATTCCACTTTCCCTGCATCTATACGGTTATCCACTATGAATATACACAGTGCAGAAGAGTCTTTTACTGAGTAGATACAGCTGATGATTGAAATCCAGAAATACAATATTTATGCTGCTACAGCAGTAAGAATCACTGTTATTCAGGTAGATGTCACACGATAAAGCATAAAACCCATGATAATTACTGCTAAGACAGTAAAAATTCATGGATTATCTGTTCACGGCCTTTGACTCTAAATTGAAAAAGCAGAATCTGACTCGAAAAGACTGGATCGACTACTTCGGGAGGGAGAGGCTTCAGCTCACTGCAAAAGTGATAGATGGCTGCCTGCAGGCATTAGAAACAATTGTTCCAGAGTGGCACGGCCTTATCAAGACGAGCTTCCTGTCCGATACTATGAAGACACTCTATTTTGAACTGCTGCATCGACGCTGTGCTGTATTGGGGCTTTGAAGAAGACATATCTCTGACGCTATAACACAATGTATACTATATAGATAACATCATATGTAACGAAATAATTGCACATTACGTCTTTCTGATGTATTATTTACGGATAAATGATATTTGGATGAACGGGGGATAAACCCGGTGAAGCTTACAAAAACCGCTGTTTCAAGACCTGTTGCCGTTACTGTACTTTCCATTGTGGCTGCCCTTCTCGGTACTGTTGCCGTTATGAAAATGCCGGTGGATCTTCTTCCATCGGTAGAATATCCAAGGTTGACCATTGAGACTACATATCCATCATCCAGCCCTTACGAGGTTGAACGCCTTGTAACCGATCCTCTCGAGAATGCCGTTGCCGGTGTCAGAGGACTCAGGAGCTATACCTCCAGATCCTATGGAGACAGAAGCCGTATAACCCTTGAGTTTGACTGGGGCGCGCGGATGGATTTCACAAGGCTCGAGGTAAGGGAAAAGCTTGATGTAGCCGGATGGTCGCTGCCGGATGAGGCAGGAAGACCGACGATAGTTGATTACGATCCTTCCCGCAGACCTTTCATGGAAATACTGATGACGATGGAATCAAGTGACTGGACAGATGTCACTGATTTCGCGAGGAGACTGGTAACTACGCGGATTGATCAGGCTGAAGGTGTCGCGGGATGTGAAATACAGGGCGAGGCTGATCCAGCCGTTTTCGTACGCTTGAGAGAAGGTGTGGTTGAAGAGCTGAACCTTGATCCAGAGATGATCGCGCTTGCTCTTCAGGGCGCTAATGTATCTATGGCTGGCGGGCTCGTGCGTGATGGGCAGAGAGAGTACTTCCTCTCACTTGAAGGTGAGTTTTCAACTCTTGAGGATGTTGAGAACACTGTTATTGGGATTAGAGGTAATACACCGCTCCTGCTCAGAGACATTGCAGAAGTATCAATAGGAGAGAAACCGGTAACTGAATGGGCCAGCTTCAATGGTGAGAGATGTCTTATCATAAGAGTCCGCAAGATGGCTGAGGCCAATACCGTTGAAGTGGCAAAGGAAGTCAGCGAGCTTGTCGAGGAGCTCCGCGGGGAATATGAGGCTCTCGATCTTCAGATCATACAGAACGATGCGGAATTTATAGAGGAATCCATTGGTGAAGTGATAGAAGCTCTCATTCTTGGTGGATTGTTAGCGTTTGGTGTTCTGTTCTTCTTCCTTAGAGACTGGAGAAGCCCTCTGATACTTGGCCTCTCATTGCCTCTCAGCATAGCCATCGCGCTGTTCTTCCTGTTCATTTCAGGAGTTACACTTAACATCATGTCTCTTGGAGGACTTGCTCTTGGAACCGGTCTCCTTGTGGATAATGCGGTCGTAGTGCTGGAAGCTATATACAGGCGCAGAGAAAATGGAGAGAAGGCGATAGAGGGTGCCAATTCCGGTACCTCTGAAGTTGGAAAAGCAATCACCGCCAGTACCCTGACAACACTCATAGTCTTTTTCCCTGTAGTTTATATGGAGGGAATCACCAGTCAGCTTTTCAAAGACCAGGCTCTTGCAGTCGGATTCGCGCTGATAGCCAGCCTTCTGGTAGCGGTTACAATCATACCAACCCTGTCAGCAAGGATAAAACATCTTAAGGAGAGTAACGACGTTACTTCGAGGATGAAGGATCGATATGTCAGACTCATGCAGAAGGCTCTCAGGCATCCGGGAAAGATTTTATCTGGTGTTATAGCTGTTTTTGCAATTGTTATCCTGATCGGTCTGGGACTTCCGATGCAGCTTCTTCCCAGCACACCCGTAGATCAGCTGGAGATATCCTATTCCGCTCCCAGGGGCACATCCATGGCTCAGATGGTTGATCTTTCAGCAAGTGTGACTGATCTTGCGCTGTCCTCGGGCGCGGACTGGGTTTCAGGCAGAAGCGGAGTCCGTTCGGAGGAAGGTGTTGATGCCGTTATGACCGCATCATATCCAACTCCTGAGGATGCTACTGGTGCTATGCAATCACTGAGGGATGCATGGAACTCGGTATTCAGATTTCCGATAACAGTTGAGAAAAGACAATCTCTGCTGGGAGAGATTCTTGGCGGCGGCAGCTCCTTTACAGTCTACCTCGAGGGTGAAAGCATTAGTCTGGATCTTGAGGCAGCCCAGGGACTTGTGCAGATCCTGTCCGGACTGGAAGGAGTTGAATCCTCTAATTTACAGTACCTTCCAGGTAAGCCGGAAATAGTGCTTGAACTGGATCAGGAACTGATCAATATGTACGGACTGTCCGCATCCAAAGTGGCTGATTTTGTAGAAAGTCTCTCAAGAGGAATTACAGCTACCACCTATTACAGACAGGATGAACGGGTTGATGTAGTTCTGCTGGCAGGCAGGGGTGAGGGCATTCCGATTGATTCACTGTTCTTCAGATCCATACCTACATCATCAGGACTGCTCTCACTTGACAGAATAAGCGAACCGGTAAGACGACAGACTCCCGGTTTCATAGAGCACAATCAGGGAAACCGAGCTGTTGCCGTACAGATACAGGGATCCGGAAGTAATCTGGCAAAGATATCCAGCAGTGTATCCACAGCTGCGGATACACTTCTGAGGGAAGTCCCCGTCCGTCTTCGAACGGGAGATGAGATTGAGGAGATGAACAGAACCACATCCAGCCTTATACTTGCTGCTCTTCTCGCTATTGGTCTGGTTTACGTTCTTCTTGCCGCGCAGTTCGAATCTTTCCGGGAGCCTTTTGTGATAATGTTTACAGTACCGCTTGGCGTTATCGGTGTCGTTCTCGGCCTGGCGCTTTTCGGACAGAGCTGGAATGCTCTCTCTGGAATAGGTCTTGTAGTTCTGTGTGGAATCGTGGTGAACGACGGTATCCTTCTCGTTGAACGAATCGGTCAGCTCAGGCAAGAGGGATTTGACAGGAATAGCGCTATCATCCAGGCAGGCAGAGATCGATTCAGACCTGTTCTGATGACCACGGTAACAACAGTTCTCGGCCTGACTCCGATGGCAATAGGATTCGGTTCAGGAGCCAGCCTTCGCCAGCCGCTTGCGATTGCTGTCATTGGCGGCATAACAATTGCTACGGCACTCACTCTCGTGGTAGTTCCGATTCTGTACAGATTACTTTCGAGCAGGAGGGATTTCGTTGTCGGTCGTTGATCTGGTTCTTCGAAGACCGCGGGGAACAGCTGTAATTTATGTTGCTCTTCTTATTCTTGCTTTTGTATCGTTCAACAGGATACCGATAGAGGGAACACCGGACACTACTCTCCCTACACTTCATGTTTCAGCTTACTGGTCAGGAGCCGATCCTGAAGCCATCTGTGAGCAGGTTACACGACCAATCGAAGAAACCGCCCGGGAGATTGAAGGTGTTATAGAGATATCTTCCACATCCAGGAATGGAAGCAGTTTTGTAAGTGTCTCATTCGAAAAAGGCACTGATATGGATGTTGCGGCAATGGAACTGACGGAGCGGGTTTCATTCCTCCGGGATGAACTGCCGCAGGCTGTCATAACCGGCAGTGTGACACAGGCTGTACCACAGGAAATCGAGAGTGAGGGGTTCCTTATATTCGCCCTCACCGGTGCTGAGTCCTCGGTTCTCAAGCAGATAGCCGATGATGTGATTGTCCCCAGGCTGGAACGGATAGACGGAGTAAGTTCAGTCATTGTTGAAGGTCTCGGTCAGCAGGAAATAATTATAGACATAGACCGGGACGCGCTCAATTCCCTTAATCTGACCCTTTCACAGGTTGCGAGCGCTGTCCGTTCAGGAATCGTTGATCGGAATACAGGTGTCGTAGCTGACAGCTCCGGACTGGAAGCAGTTCTCAGGATATCCACAGTCCCCGAATCAGTATCCGAATTGAGGGAACTTGTTATCTTGAATCGGGGCGGGAAATTCATCACTCTCTCCGATGTTACAAACAGGATACTTGTTGATTTTAATTCGAATGAAACCTTCATATTCAGGTACAACGGAATGGACCAGGTCACTCTTCAGATCGACAGGAATGCGTCCAGCAACGCTATTCGAGTAGCTTCTTCAGTAAAATCCAGAGTCGAGGAACTGATTAGGGAACTACCAGCTGGAATAGAGCTTCATCTTACAGAGGATGGAACAGAAAGTATTACAGATGACCTGAAAGATCTGTCCTGGAGAGCCCTGATTGCCCTATGCGCTATAGTCCTTATTCTTCTGTTTCTCAATCGCAGCCCCCTTTCCACTCCCCTTATCATAAGTTCCATCCTCTTCTCGGCTGCGATGGCTGTTACTGCTGTATACCTGGCCGGTTACAGTATCAACGTTCTCACGCTCAGTGCGCTCGCGATAGCGTTCGGACTGCTGGTTGACGGAGCTGTTGTTGTTCTGGAAGCTATAGGATTCAGGAGAAGACAGGGTTTTTCGCCAATGGAAGCGGCCGGGATAGGGGCGAAGGAAGTAGCCATGCCGATTCTTGGAGGCATACTGACTACTATGGTTGCACTTGTACCGCTCCTTGCAAGTGAAGGAATTTTGAAACTTTACTATCGTCCATTTGCTTTTACTATTGCTGCCACACTTACTGCTTCATTCTGCGTCTGTCTTACTCTGGTTCCATCAATAGCCGCGAGATGGAAGTCCAGAAACTGGTTCAGGGAAAGAAAATGGGACAGACATCTGGCAAAGGGTATCGCGGTTCTCCACCACAGACCTTTTATCGCGGTTCTGATCGCAGTTCTTCTCGTGTCTGGAGCGGTATGGGTATTTCTCGCGAAAGTCGAGAAAGGGCATGAATGGGGATTTTCCTTCGATAGAGACTTCATCTATGTAGGGCTTAGATTTCCACCGGGTACTCCTCAGGATGTTGTCGACATAGCCGCAATGGGATTTGAGGAAATACTGGCCAACAGGGAAGGAATTGCTTCTACCAGGACACAGGTAATGGGTGAGAGCGCAACTATCTATTCTATATTGACGGATGAGGCTGTACAGACCGGTCATGGGTTGCAGATCGAAGCAGAAGCAGTTGCGTTTGCTACGACCCTGGCTGGCACCAGGAGCGTATACGTTGTAGGAATGAATCCTGAGCCATATTGGCGAAGTACAAGAAGCGCGGGCATGATGCAGACCATAGAACTTCGTGGATTCGATTACCAGGGGCTCAAGGATATAGCACTGTCGATGCAGACAATGCTGGAACGGCACCCGAGAGTTGGAGAGGTTGATATCAACTTCGACAACAGAAGACCTGAACGCAGTCAGCTCGCTATTGTCTTTGACAGGCAGGAACTCGCGGATCTGGGAATCAATCCGTACCAGATATTTCAGGCGTTCAGGTACAATCTGGCTGGTGGCTATGGCGCAGAGGTTCAGATAGGTGATGAAAACCTCGATATGACCTTCAGGATTGACGGGATGGATAATCCGGAATTATCGGATGTTCTGGAGAGCAGAATACTGACCGTTGGTGGAACTATGGAGCTTGGGGACATCGTCCAGATCGATACACTCGAAGTTCAGGGTTCCATTGAAAGGGAGAACGGGGAGTATATACGAACAGTTGCCTATTCCTTCATGGGAGCGGAGAGAATGGCAGCCCGTTTCAGGGTCACTCTGCTGGACAATCTTGTACTTCCATCCGGATACAGGATTCATGAGGCTGAGTATATTCCATTCTGGCTGCAGGACGATGACACCGACATGAACCTTCTCGTAATCCTTGCGATAATAGCCGTATTCGCAGTGACCGCTATTGTGTTTGAATCATTCAAGGCGCCTCTATATATTCTGGCGGTCATTCCGATGGCTATGGTCGGAGTTGTTGCGGGATTCTGGATTTTTGATAAGGTATTCACGCCGCAGGCTTACGTTGGGAGCGTGTTTCTTGTTGGCATTGCGGTGAATAATTCAATACTCCTTGTTGACAGTTATCAGAAAAAGAAGAGAACAGGGATGGATACAAAAAAGGCCGCTGATATGGTTGTCGCTGAGCGGCTGCGGCCTATCCTGCAAACCAGCGCGACTACTATTCTCGGATTGTTGCCTCTGGTTCTCTGGCCAATGAAAGAGGTTGACGATCTCTGGAGTACATTGTCATTTACAGTTGTATGCGGAATGGTGATTTCAACACCTCTGGTTCTCATTTCGCTGCCGGCACTAATACAGTTGACTTCCCGGAAAGAGAGGAAGAAGAAGTGATACGAAAAGTAATATCAGGACTTTCGATAGTGTTTCTCATGCTTGCCGCATGCGGTGGCGAGGAAGAAGAGGCTGAGAGGGAAACTCTGGAACCTTCACCTCTTCCGGTAACAGCGGAAGCAGCTTCAGTAGATACCCTTTTCGAAGTCGTTAATTCAACAGGCAGGGTAACTTCTGCCAGAACCCAGTCCCTGTCCGCAATGATACAGGGAGAGGTAGTGCAGGCACCCGAGTATGAAGGCGAAGAAGTGAGAGACGGTGAGATAGTATTCAGGATTGCCTCAGGCGAAAGTGCATCAAGACTCACGAGTGCAAGCAGTTCATACAGAAACACGCAGGCTCTATATGAATTCGAGTGTGAGAATTACAGAGGTGAACTCACGCCGGAGATTCAAAGTATGCTGCGCCAGACAACCGGGTTGACTGATGCGCAGACAAATCTTGCAGGAGCTCAGACCCAGTACAGCAACTCCGCGATAACAGCGAGTTTCAATGGAGTAATTTCAGATATTTCCGCGAGGGAGGGGATGGTTGTCTATCCAGGAACTGTTCTGGGTGAGATTATCGATCCATGGAATCTTCAGGTTGAAGTCAGCCTTGATGAGAGAGCGCTTGTTCAATGTATACAGGGACAAAGGGTTTATGTGACCATTCCCTCATTGAGTGATACAACCATTATAGGAACGGTTGCATCCGTTTCCCCAATTATTGACCCCTCTCTCAGAGCCGGTAAAGTGGTTATTGAGCTTCCGGTTATTCCAGGTCTCAGGTCAGGAGCTACGACAAGGATCGAGATAGTAATTGCGGTCTACGCGAATCAACTGATTATTCCTGAGGAAGCAGTTCTTATAAGAGATGACCGCGATATGGTCTTCGTTGTCGAAGATGGTCATGCTAAATGGCGACAGGTTACGCTCGGGCCAAAGGGTAGAGGTTATGTCGCAGTGGAGGAGGGTGTGGCGGAAGGTGAACCGGTAATTACCTCCGGTCACTATTCCCTTGCTCACGATGCTCCTGTGGCGGTGGTTAATTAGGGTCGGACGTCACTTGCGGCACTTGTGATAATAGTAAACGCTAATAATCATTTATATAGTTAACAATTATATATAATATTTGTGAATCATTCTATCTATGTCATTATGCGCATCAACTTGTATTAATTTGCAAGTGCCGCAAGTGGCGTCCGACCCCATGCTCTAGGAATACATTCGGATTATTTCACCTGATCTGAACAGTGCCGAATTTGGGCATGAAAGAACATTGCAGAAGGCTATAGCCTGGCGCGGATCCTTTTTCGGATAGAGGTACGCCATTACAGTAAGAGCATCCGTATTGCATGGACAGCTGCCAAGAACATCAAGTGAAGTGCCGCAATGAGGGCATGATAAATCAAGTGTTTCTTCCGGATTCGCGTCACCTTCCAGAACCTGGTAAGCTGAATCCCCGAGCACGGCTGACAGGGCAACCAGACCGTCTCCACTTCTCCTGCCCGAGAACTTGACTACTATCGCCGGATATCCTGAAACAAGATGATCCAGTGAAATCAGATTGTGTCCCTCGGGGCAGTAGACTGCGTTCACTACAACCTCGGTCTTTTCCTTCTCGTCTTTTTCGTGGTTCATCTCGGGAATCTTTAATCTTCCTTTATCATCAAACATGCTTCCAGGCATGAAATGCCCCTTTCAATATGTTTATTAATGTCATTCTCAATAACGCAATGATAGATAGAAATCGTCAGTTGGGAAAGGGTTGAAATTGTTAATAACCTACTAATGTTATGGGTAAATTGTATAAAAGCTTCAATCATAGTATGATAGGTATACTGCATTGGACATGAAAATTATCACTTAACTGATATCCGAAAGGAAGTAGAGATGAATCGCGGTTTACAATTTACGTTTCTTGTGCTGATGTCGGGTATGCTTGTGCTGACTGCCTGTGGAGAGGAAGGAAACAGTAATTCTTCTCCTTCCGATATCGCTATGGATCATGTTGAATCGGAAGGCGCTGCTGACCTCATCCCACGATCAGTTCTCTTCGGTAATCCCGAGAGAATCAGACCTCAGCTATCACCTGCCGGTGACAGGATCGCCTACATCGCTCCGGTTGACAGTGTTCTTAACCTGTGGGTGATGAATATTGATGGCAGCGAGCCAATGCAGCTTACCTTCGACACAAACAGAGGTGTTACAAATTACTTCTGGGCAGAGAATAACACTCATATTCTCTACATGCAGGATCTTGCCGGTGAGGAAAACACTCATGTCTACAGGCTGGATGTTGCCACAGGTGATGTACTCGATAT
>JAUXIK010000178.1 GCA_030620995.1 Candidatus Aegiribacteria sp. | reverse complement strand
GTTTCCTCGCCCACTACGGGACCAAGATCCAGTTCTTTCCAGCCGCCGGGGAATATCTCCGCATCAGAGTAGCATCTTTCGTTTATCAGCAGCACCAGCGGTTTCTGCCATATACCAAGGGGTTCAAATGCGATATTTCCGTGCCTGTCTCGTGAAAACATGTAAGCCGGTCGACCCAGTTCTCGAATGATATCATCGTGAGTACTGCCTCCACCGTTATAACGGATGTCTATTATCATTCCATCGCTGTTCAAGCCTTCGGCGAACAGATCGACCAGGAAATCGTCGACGCTTCTGCTGCTCATGGATGGAATGTGCAGATATCCCACTCTTCCATCGGTAAGCCTTGCTACTTCTCTTCTGTTTCTCTCGATCCATTCTTCATACAGGAGATCTTTGATTCTCCAGACGGAAACCGGTTCAATGTCTATATCCAGTGCTGCATTGTTTCTGATGACATGAAACACTGTCTCCCGACCGCTCCTCTGAAGAAGCGCCCTGTAGAGATTATCGTCCGCTCCAACAGGAATTCCATGAATTGAGATAATGATATCACCCTGCAGAAGAAGGGAACCATCCAGATCGGCAGGAGAATAGGGTATTACGCTGTCCACACGGATTCCATTACCGATCCAGTCATAATCAGGGATAATTCCCACCGAACCTGATCTGGGAGAGGAATCAAAATACCAGGATCCGGATATACCAAGATGCGATGCGGAAAGTTCTCCGAGCATCCTTCTGACAACGTCATTGAAATCCTCGCTGATGATGCTTGATATGGCCCTTTCGCGGTATTTCATTCGCATAGCATCCCAGTCAACCTGATGCATGTCAGGATCGTAGAAGTTATCTCTTAGAAGTCTCCACGCTTCATCGAATTTCTGCGCCTGAACCAAAGGTATCGAACGCCAGACCGGCATTCGCCACCCGAATACTCCTCCTGCTCCGCCATTAACTGAAATCGACCTGACGATGCCGCCTATGGCGATATAGTAGATTTCTTCATCACCGGTAACCTGAATACCTTCGGGACATTCACCTGACCATGTTAATCTTGTGAGTGACTCACCTTTCCAGTCAACTGTCCAGAGATCCATTCTGTCATCGCTGTCCCAGGCTGGAAAAGCGATTATCCTGCCGTCCGGCGAAGCTCCATAAAAATCGTAGTATCCTTCAACCGTACACAGAGTTTCAGTTCTTCTCTGAAGACCATCCCACTCGATTTCCACTGTAATACGGTGATCGTCGAGAAGAGCTTCCCGCTCTTCGCTGTCACAGTCCCAGTCCTCTCTTGTCAGCCAGATCTGCTTTATCAAGTAGTTTCCATCATCGGTCCTGCTTGCGTACAGTATTCTGCGGCCGTCTTCAGGCCAGAAAGGCTGGAAATCATCATTCGGATGCCGACTGATATTGAACGGCTCACCGCCACGGGAAGATACAATGAATATTTCCTCCCTGTGTGCGAGTACGGGTACACTGAAAGCAAGCCACATCCCATCGGGTGACCAGGAGTGGTGAATTATCTCCGAGATTCCGCAAAGTGTAATATCCTGCTCATTCCGGATATCAATCACATGCAGTCTTCCAGA